>NZ_JAMYMV010000022.1:0-84928 GCF_040318715.1 Mesorhizobium sp. M1050
ACCTGAAACCGTCGGGCCTTTCCTGCGGAAATTTGGTGATTCCTCCAGTAATTTCAGCAGCTTACCGTTTATGGACGGGCACTAGACTAAGCCTCCTGGCGTTGGCGGGGTTCCTCACCTGGACACTGAACACCCTCTCGGCCGGAGGCGGGGGTCTGTTGCTGATCCCCGCAGTGGCTTTCATCACAGGCAGCGCGGCGGTTGCGCCGGTCATCACCTTGACAGAGCTCATCGGCAATCCCGTCCGCGCCCTGGCCTTTCGGCGCGACATCGATTGGAGCCTGGTCCGTTGGTACCTGCCCGGCGCCATCGCCGGTGCCGCGGCGGGCTCCTGGCTCTTCGCCAACAGTCGGGCGGAATGGCTCCAGATACTCATAGGCATCTATCTGATCAGTGCAGTCTGGGAATTTCGCGGCGGCGCGCGCGAGCGGAGCTACCGCGCCCGCCGCTGGTGGTTTCTCCCGGCCGGCCTGATCGTCGCCCTGTTGTCGGCGCTGATGGGCACTGTGGGACCCGTCCTGAATTCGCTTTATCTGAACTACGGTTCGGAGAAGGAGACGTTGGTCGCCACGAAATCCGTGAACTCGTTTGTGACCGATGTCGTGAAGATCGCGGTATTCACCGGACTCGGCGCGCTCGGTGGTCAGGCGGCTATATACGGCATAGCCGCGGGTTTGGGCGCCGCGCTTGCCAATCTGCTGGCCAAGCCCTGGCTCGAACACCTGAGTGGACAACAGTTCCGCCGCCTGGTGGTCGCGCTCATGGCTGTGAGTGGAGCGCTGATGATCTGGAACCAGCACAGCTTCGTTGTGCAGGCCTGGCGCGCGGCCGCGCCCTAACCGGCTCAGGTTGGAGAAGCTTCGCCCGGTTCCGCCAGTCGACCTAATGATGGTGACCTTCGGGCTCGACCATCTTGAACCGCAGCACCTGTTCGCGATCTTTCGCAATCAGCACCAGACTTGCCTGGAACTCATGCGGCTCGGCAGGAGCTACGGTGCTCTCAAGGCGGTGATGGTTGTCGCCGACAGGTTCGAGGCGAATCGTTTCTGGCCCGCCGGACCGGTCGATGAATACCGTCGCCGTCAGATCGTCGGCATGCCGGTCGATCGTCAGCCGCATCCGCTCGCCAGCCGGTGTATCGACGATCTCTAACGTGCCAGCAGCCAGATCGCAGGCGACCTTGAAGGGCTCCGGCGCATGATGGTGAGCACCAGAGGTTTCCGCGCCAGTGGCCGCCAGCCCGGCTGGGCTCACCAGGCCGACATTGGCTTCCGCCAACGCCGGCAAGTGGGCGAACAACTCCTCCTTGAGGGCTTCGGTTACGCCCAGCACGTCATTGGCCGTCGCCCCATGCGGAATACTGATGGCGACGTCGGCGTGCAGGCGATGTCCGATCCAGCGTGCCTGCACGCCTTCAACGCGCCCGATGCCCGACACGTGTTCGGCGGCATGATGGATTTCGTCGATGACGCCGGGTTCGACTCCGTCGAGCATGCGCGTCAACACGGCTTTCGACGACTGCCAGACGATGGCGAAAATCGCCACGGTGATCAGCAGCCCGATGATCGGATCGGCAAGCGGAAAGCCCAGCCAGACGCCGATAGCGCCGAGCACGACCGCCAGGCTGGTGAAGCCGTCGGTGCGGGCATGATAGCCGTCCGCGATCAGGGCTGCGCTGTTGATCTCTCGCCCGACGCGGATACGAAATACGGCGACCGCTTCATTGCCGATGAACCCTATGAGGCCGGCGATGGCGACCCATCCGAGAAATGCGATGGGACGCGGCTTGATCAGCCTGTCGATCGCCTCGTAGCCGGCGACGATGGCGCTGAACAGGATGATGAGAACGATGACGATCCCAGCCAGATCCTCGACCCGGCCCAGTCCGTAGGTGAACGTCTTGCTCGGTTTGCGGCGGGCCAGCACGAAGGCGATCCACAGCGGAATGGCAGTAACCGCGTCGCCGACATTGTGGATCATGTCGGCCAGCAGCGCCACGCTGCCGGAGAGGAACACGACCACAAGCTGGAGCGCTGCCGTGATGGCCAGAACGACGAATGACCATTTGATCGCCCAGATGCCGCGCGTCGTCGTGGCGATCGTCGGGTCGATGACGCCATGGGTGTGGCCATGGCGACCATCACCGTGGTCATGTCCGTGGCCGCTGAAGCCCTCTGTCATAGGGCCGAAGCCGAACCAGTCCCGCACTCTACCAAGCATGACGTTACTCACAGGTACTTGGTAATATCCTTGAACTCGTCGATCGAGCGGCGCTGCTCGCGCGCCAAGGGCCCGACGACGTCTTCAAGGCAATGGTTGAGATGATCCTGGATCAGGGTCTTCTTGGCTTGCGAGATGGCCTTCTCGACAGCATGAAGCTGCTGGGCGAGGTCGAGGCAGGGCCGGCCCGCTTCGATCATGTCGATGACGCCCTTGAGATGTCCATCGGCCCTTTTCAGGCGCTTGACGATATCGGGATGGGTTTCGTGGATGTGGGATTGGCCGCTCATGCGACGGATACTATCCTCCTGGAGGGGATGTAACAAGCCTCAGAAGGCCTTGATCGCAGCCCTTTGTCTCGTCAAAATCCTTTACGGCAAAGGTTTTCAATATCAGCTTTTGCCAGTCCTTCGATGCCGAGTGCTGGAAGGATATTATTGTCTCCTTTGAGATCGCGACCATAAGCGGCCGAGAATATGTTGATTTCCAGCCTCATGAAGGATTTGCTTGGTTTCCGCTGATCTTCCCCAAGAGTTCCGTCGGCAGCAGCCCGAAAGGAACGTCCTCCAGAACATAGCGACTTTCGATAGTTGACGGGCCCAAGCCGCCGCGGCCTTGGCGATCCATCTCCTGGTTCATTTCCGAAACGTTGCCCATAGGGACGTGAAACGATATTCCTATCTTGGGAATGTAAAGCCGCATTGATATGGCCCCGGATGCGGTTTTCGTTCCGCTGTCAACTCGAAGGCGGACCCGGTGCCCGCCTTCGACGGTCGGCCTAGCTGCCCATCTTCTTCGCCATCGCGCAGAATTCTGCATGCGACTTGTTAAGCGTGGTATCGCCGCAGTCTTTCAACACCGCCTTCTGTTCATCGGGCTTCATGGCCATCCATGCGGTCTTGAAATCCTTTTCAGTCCTCAACGTTTTCATCCCGGCGTCCGTGAAGAACGGTGACATCTTTGCCGGATCGTCGAGTGCGGATGTGTTGCCAGCAGCTGCGGCGCCCGCCATCATCGCAAGCGCCATCGCGCCCATTGTGAGCATTTTCATGTTCATTGTTTCCTCCGTCGTTAGGTCATTCAGCATGACCTTTGGGGAAACGTGGATCACTGAACTCGGTTCCCAGCGCGTTCCATTAGCCCAACCCCTGCATGATGAATTTGTAGATCGTGCCTACAAAAAAGCCCGCCGCTGTTGAGGGTGAGCGACGGGCCTTGCTATGGCGGCACTGTAACACAGCCGCCTAGGAATGATGCCCCAGATGGGAAAGGAAAGCAGACATGATCGCAGTGTGGTTCGCTATCCCGGCGCGTTTAGTTGGGATCGCCGGACCTTGAGCCCCCGTGGGCACCGCCACCGGCATTGTCGGATCCGCCGCGCTGGTTGTCGGACTGACCTCGCCCGAACTTATAGCCGCTATTGGAGGAGCCTACGTGAACGTGATTCTTGTCACCTGATCCTTTACCGGGACGTGATCCACTTGATTTGGCCACCGCCTCAGAGTTCAAACTTGTGCCGAGCAGAAGTGTTATGGCTGGCGGCGTCACGGCCGCGAAACGGCCAGCCTTCTTCAGAAAGTCGCGGCGCGCTTTGGCCTCCGGAACCTGCTTGTTTTGCCCTGTGCTTTCGGTTGCCATTTCAGCACTCCTTTAAGCTACCCTAGTCTTGCATTGCAAAAAATAACATTGCTCCAAAAGGCTTAGGATAGCGGGTTTCAAGTCTTGATCAGTAGGGAATGGAAACGTTAGTGGGACGCGCATGCCGAAACCAAAATGCTGACTTAAATTCAAATTGCGCACTACCGAGAGCTCGTCAAAGAGTGGGCGCGAGCCCGTAATTTGACGGAACGCGATAGGCATTTCGCGTATCAGTCCGACCTCCTGTATGCTCGGCGCAAGAGCATGGGAGAAAAGCCGTGTCCCGAGAGCGTGACGCGCGTATGTGGCGCGAGGCCGGGAAACTTGTGGAATCCGGCGACTACGAAGGGTGGCAGGTCATCGAATGGGAGCTTCGCAAAAGAGGGTTCCCACGCGCCAAGCTATTGCTTGATAACGATCGGATCCGCGACAAATTGGATCAGCTCTGCAAGAGCGCACAGGCGCAACGCGCCTATGCCAACCGGACCTAACGGCCAGAAGCGCCCGCCGCTGTGATCGGCAATGCGTCCGCGCGTTGCGACGAGTCTAACGATCTGCGATCTGCGAAACCAAGACGCGGCTCTGGTTTCGGCGTCGCTTTGCTCAGATCGCCGTCGTGGTCATCCTATCAACCGCCACGATTATCACCATCCGGACCTGTTGTTCGGGCCACAGTGGTTTTCCGAAAGGAAGAGCACAACGGCAACAAAGCAGATCAGGAGAAGCGTCGCAAACGTGTTCGCGATCATCTCACGAGGCATCCAATGATGAGCGCCCGCTACTAGGGTGGCGCAATGACGGGCGCCCCATCTGCTGCGTGGCGACCGTCCTGTCGTCGAGCAGACCAGTCTCGCAATCCTCAGGCCGAGCCATCGAATTGATGCCCCGCAATCACGCTCAAGAAAACCTGCCCGAACTCCTTCAGCTTTGCCGCGCCCACGCCATTCACTTCGGCGAAAGCGTCGAGATCGCGCGGGCGGCGCTCGGCCATGTCGATCAGCGTGCGATCGGAAAATACGACATAGGCAGGCACCTGGCGCTCTTTGGCCAGGCGCAGGCGCAAGGATTTGAGCGTGGCCAGCAGAGATGCATCCACGCCTTCCGCGTTCATACCCTCGGCCGCTCGCATCTTGCGCAAGGCGCGGCTGCGCACCTCTACACGATAGTGGAACGGCATCTCGCCACGACCGAGTGCATGGCCCTTTTCGGCGATGGCGAGACCACCATGGCCGCTCGGATCCGGCTCCAGGAAACCGCCCGCGGCGAGCTGCCGGATCAGCGACAGCCAGAAATCCTTCTTGTGCGCCAGCCCGCTGCCGAAGCTGGCGAGCCTCTGGTGGTTCCTGGCCAGCACCTTCTCGGTTTCATGACCGAGCAGAATGTCGATGACATGGCCGGCACCGAAACGTTCGCCGCTCTGTGCGATGGCCGCCAGGATGGTCCGTGCTTCCGCTCCGCCATCGGCGCGCGGCGCCTGGTCGAGACAGGTGTCGCAATTGCCGCAAGGCTGCGCTTCCTCCCCGAAATAGCCCAGCAGCACCTGGCGGCGGCACTGCGCCGTCTCGCAATAGCCGATCAGCGTGTCGAGCCGGCGATGCGAACGCCTTTTGTGCTCGACGGCGGCATCCTCGTCGTCGATGAACAGCCGCCGCATACGGATGTCGCCAAGGCCGAACAGCATATGCGCTTCCGCATCCCGCCCGTCGCGGCCGGCGCGGCCGATCTCCTGGTAGTAGGCCTCCAGGCTGCCCGGCATATCTGTGTGGAAGACATAGGCGACGTCAGGCTTGTCGATGCCCATGCCGAAGGCGATGGTCGCCACCATGACGACACCGGACAAAGTCATGAAAGCGTTTTGATTCGCATCACGCGCCTCCTTGCTCATGCCGGCATGATAGGCGAGCGCGGTGACGCCGTTCTTTTCGAGGAAGGCTGCCATCTCTTCTGTCTTCTTGCGCGACAGGCAGTAGACGATGCCGCTGCGGCCGGGATGACGCTCGACGAAGCGCAGCAACTGGCGCTTGCTATCCTGCTTGGCCTCGATGGCAAGCTTGATATTCGGCCGGTCGAAGCCCAGCACCAGGGTTTCGACACGCTCGGCGAACAGCCGGGCTTCGATGTCGGTGCGCGTGCTCTCGTCGGCGGTCGCGGTCAGCGCGATGATCGGCACATTGGGGAAAATGCCGCGCAGCCGCGACAGGTCCTCATACTCGCGCCGGAACGCCGGGCCCCATTGCGAGATGCAGTGCGCCTCGTCGACGGCGATCAGGCTGATATCGAGCCTGGCCAGCGCGTCGAGCATCCGCTCGGTCATCAGCCGCTCCGGCGCGAGGTAGAGCAGGCGCGTCTGGCCCGAAGCGACGCGTCGCCAGGCGGCGATATTGGCGTCGCGGTCGATCGAGGAGTTGATCGTGTCCGCCGCCACGCCGGCAAGGCGCAAGGCGGCGACCTGATCCTGCATCAACGCCACCAGCGGCGAGACGACAATGGTGAGCCCGCCCAGAACCAGCGCCGGCACCTGGTAGCAGAGCGATTTTCCGGCGCCCGTCGGCATGACAGCCATCACATGCCGCCCGGCCAGCAGCGCATCCATGACATCGGCCTGGCCGGGGCGAAAATCATCGAAGCCGAACACGTCCTTCAGGACGCGCCGCTTGGGATCCTGCTCTTCTGTCGCGATGACAGCCGCCTGCATCACGGAGCGTCCGTGGTCGGCGCGCTTACCGCCATGTCGTACCCGAACTCGGCACAGAAGCGCCCGACGCGGGCGAGAAATGCCGGCGACAGGCCCCTGAGATAGGTCCGCAATTCTTCACTGCTTTCCCATTTTCTCAATGATGTCACCCGAATCGGATTGTCCAGATCCTCGCTGAAGCGAACCCGCGGCGTCAGCCCGAACGACTGCGCGATCCTCTCCTGCATGGCATCGGGCGCGCCGACCATGTCTTCGTAGCGGACAAAAAGTATCTGCCTGTGCGGCTGTGCCTTCTTCAGCTTTATCAGCGCATCGTATTCGGCCAGCCAGCGATGCGGCGTGACGTGGAACCGACGCTCGTTGCGTGTTTGCGGATGCGAACTTGTCAGCGTGTCGAATGGGTGGCGCACGCAGTAAATCAAGCCAATGGACGCAGGCAACTTCGCCAAATGCGCAAAGCTGCGCGCATCGCGCTTGACGACGAGGTTGGATTCCGGCCGGTCCAGCATGTCCAGGATTGTGTATCGCGCTTCAGGCGGATGGACGAAAGTGTCCTCGAAACACCTCATCAGCCGCTGTGTCAGTGTCGTCCCGCTGCGCGCACAGCCCGAGATGAAAATTCTGTTGGCCGGCGTCGCGCGTGCGTATGTGCGTGTTTGCATGCGCCGTTTCAGGGACAGCGGTACCAGCCGCTGAAACTCCCGCACGACCCTCCGCGTGGCCGCACCGAACGCAACCTCAAGCCTGTGAGCGCCCTTCATCCGCAATTCCGCTTGCACAATACGGCGACCCGATCTTGCATCAGCGCCACCCAGTGCAAAACCTGCCGCTTGGGGTCCACGGCCAAGATGCTCGTCGCCCGCGCTTGCATCAGGCAGACACCGAGCCGACATTTCGTGAATTGGAGAGGATGTGGAAACCGGTCAAAACGACTCTCCGCATGGGCACCTTGCCTTAGCCCAGCAGGCATCGGACCACAACAGGAACAGGTCAGTATAACAGGCCAACCGATCGGCGGCATCGAGCAAGGGCGGGCCTTCCCCAAGGGCACCCGCACCCCGCTGGTTCCCTCACGCACTGCGATGTAAGCTCGGCCCGGCAAGCCAGGGAGGGCGCGATGCTGCAGACCAGACAGGATGTTCTCGGCGAGCGATTCCGGTTGCAGCGAGCCGCCTTCGAGACGCAGCCCTTTCCCGAAATTGGCGTCCGCAAGGATCGCCTGAAGCGCCTGCTGGCGCTGACCGCGCGGCATGAGGCCGAGGTCTGCGCGGCGATCGACGCCGACTTCGGCGGCCGTTCCGCTCACGAGACGCGGCTTGCGGAATTGTTTGTCGTGCGCGCCGGCATCCGCCACGCGCTTTCCCATCTCAGCGGCTGGATGCGCGAACGTCGCGTTGCCACCACCATGCCGTTCCTCCCGGGCCGAAATCGCCTCATCGCGCAGCCGCTCGGTGTCGTCGGCATCGTATCGCCCTGGAACTACCCCTTCCAGCTCGCTGTTGCGCCGGTGACCGGCGCCCTTGCCGCCGGTAACCGCGTGCTCATAAAACCTTCCGAACTGACGCCGGCATTTTCGGCGCTGCTGGCCGAACTCGTTGCAGAGCATTTCGCGCCCGATGAGCTCAGCGTCATCACCGGCGATGCCGAGATGGGAAAGGCGTTCGTATCGATGCCTTTCGATCATTTGCTGTTCACCGGCTCGACATCGGTCGGACGCCAGGTCGCGATCGCGGCGGCCGCCAACCTGACCCCGGTTACGCTCGAACTCGGCGGCAAGTCGCCGGCGATCTTCGATCCGTCATGCTATCTCGACGCGGCGGTATCCAGCGTCGCCTATGGCAAGCTATTGAATGCCGGGCAGACCTGCATCGCACCCGACTATCTGCTGGTGCCGAAGGGACAGGCAGAAACGATCGCTGCCAAGCTCGCAATGGCGATCGCGAAGCTCTACCCGACCTTGCGCGACAACCCCGATTATACCGCCATTATCAGCGACCGGCACCACAAGCGCCTGCGCGACATGATCGTCGAGGCGCGCGATGCCGGCGCCGAAGTCACCGAGATCAACCCGGCCGGAGAGGAACTTGGTGCCACAAGCCGGAAATTGCAGCCAACCCTGGTCCGCAACGCCGGTGCAAACCTGCGGTTGATGCGCGAAGAGATTTTCGGGCCGGTGCTGCCGATCGTCGAATATGACGGGATCGACGAGGCGATCGGCCATGTGAACCGGGCGGACCGGCCGCTTGCGCTTTACTGGTTCGGCCGCGACAGCGGCAATCGTCGACGCATCCTGCATGAGACGGTCGCCGGCGGCGTCACCATCAACGACTGCATGCTGCATCTGGTGCAGGAGAACCAGCCTTTCGGCGGCGTCGGCGCCAGCGGCATGGGCGCCTATCACGGCGAATGGGGCTTCCGCACCTTCAGCAAGGAGAAGCCGGTTTTCCATCAATCCCGCCTGAGCGCCGGGGCCTTGCTGCGCCCGCCCTACGGCAAGACGTTCGAGCGGCTTTTCAGCCTGCTCCGGCACATCACCTGACCGAATGCAGCCGCCCAGCCATCACGACCATCCGCGCATTAAGACTATCTTCACCATCATGCGGCAGCTTCCGCATCCTGCGGTCATGTCTTGAGTACCGCGGCGCCACAAGCGCCCAGGCAACAACCCGCGCCTCTTCAGGGGCGCGGGTCTTCCCTCCTCGATCTCCCACCGTTAAGCGAGGAAATCGGCCCGATGCGGCGTAAAGCTGTCGACCAGCCGCCCCGCTTCGAGCGCCTTGACGCCGTGCACCAGACCGGAGGGCACGATGAAACTGCCGCCGGCCGCAATGGTTTCGGTCCGGCCGTCGATGGTCACCTCGAAGCGACCCTCGGCGACGTAGCTTGCCTGCACATGCGGGTGCGAATGCAGGGCGCCGACGCCACCCTTGTCGAAGCCGAATTCGACCATCATCAATTCATCGGTGTGCAGGAGAACGCGCCGCCTGTTGCCGTCCGGCGTCGCCGTCCACGCGCCCTCGCCGGCATGCGCGAAAATCTTTGCGGTCATCTTCTTCTCTCCTCATCGCGCCAGCCAGCCGCCATCCACCGGCACCACCGCGCCATGCATGTAGTTCGACGCCGGCGCCAGCAGGAACACGGCGGCATCGCCAATGTCTGCCGCTTCGCCCCAGCGGCCGGCCGGTATGCGCGCCAGGATGGCGGCGCTGCGGTCGGGATCGGCGCGCAGCGCCTGCGTGTTGTTGGTCTCGATATAGCCCGGCGCGATGGCGTTGACGTTGATGCCCTTTCGCGCCCATTCGCAGGCGAGCAGCCGGGTAATACCGAGCACGCCATGCTTCGAGGCGGTATAGGACGCGACCCGGATGCCACCCTGGAAACTCAGCACCGAGGCAATGTTGACGATCTTTCCCTGGCGCCTGCCGGCCAGGACACGCCTGGCAAAGGACTGGCAGAGCAAGAAAGCCGTCTTCAGATTGACGTCCATGACGTCGTCCCAATCGGTCTCGCTGAGATCGACGGCATCGGCGCGGCGGATGATGCCGGCATTGTTGACCAATCCGTCGAGCGGACCGCTTTCCTCCCAGATACGGTCGAGCAACGGACCCGCTGCCGACGTATCGGCAAGGTCAGCACTCACCGCCTCGAATTGCCCGCCCATCGCGGCGACCCTGCTTGCCGTATCGTCCATCGACGAGCGGCCGACGCCGATCACCACGCCGCCGGCGCGTGCGATCGACACCGCGATGCCCTGGCCGATGCCGGTGTTGGCGCCGGTCACCAGGATGCGCTTTCCGGCAAGGCTGAAGGCGGAGAGGTCGCTCACCGCAGATCGTCCAAGCTTACCGGATCGACATCGGTATAGTCGACATTGTCCCCGGCCATCGCCCAGATGAAAGCGTAATTGGAGGTGCCCGCGCCCGAATGGATCGACCAGCCCGGCGACAGCACCGCTTCCTCGTTGCGCATCACCAGATGGCGTGTCTCGTCCGGCTCGCCCATAAAGTGGAAGACGCGCGCCGTCTCGGCCAGGTCGAAATAGAGATAGGCCTCCATGCGCCGGTCATGCACATGGCACGGCATGGTGTTCCACACCGAGCCCGGCGCCAGCTGCGTCATGCCGACCACCAGCTGGCAGGTCTTTGCACCCTCGGCATGGATGAACTGGAAGATCGAGCGTTCGTTGCAGGCATCCTTGCTGCCGAGATCGAGGCGCTTGGCATCGCCGATGCGGATCAGCCGGCTGGGCCAGGCGTGATGCGCCGGCGCGCTGAGCAGATAGAATTTTGCCGGCACACCCTTGTCCGCCGACGCGAACGACACGTCGGCTGTTCCCATGCCGAGATAGAGCATGTCGCGCGCCTGCAATTCAAAGGACTGGCCGCCGGCCTCGATGACGCCTGCCCCACCGATGTTGACGGCGATCAGCTCGCGGCGGTCGAGGAAGTTCTTGGTGCCAGTCGGCTTGATCGCTTCCAGTTGAAGCGGCAAGCCGGTCGGCACGGCGCCGCCGACGATCATGCGGTCGTAATGGGTGTAGGTCAGGCTGATGCGGCCGGGCTGGAACAGGCCGTCAATGTGGAAATTGTGACGCAGCTCATCGGTCCCCATCGCCGCGGCGGCGACCGGATCGATGGCAAATCGTGAGGTGAAGTCGGTATGGCTCTGGCTCATTATAGTCCTGATTTGAGATGATTATTCGCCGCTAGCGGCGGCTTTGACCGAGTCGGTGTAGAAAGCCTGACGCGCATGCAGGCGCTCACGATAGCGCTGCTGGCTGGCGGTGAGGTGTTTCCGCATGGCCTCACGCGCGGCCTCGGCATCGCCCGATGTAATGGCGTTGAGGATCACCAGATGCTCGCGCTGCAGCCCGCGCTGGTAGCTGTCGGACTGCACAAGCTCGGTCGACCAGGGAGAAGTCACGTCGCACGGAATGGCACGCCGGCCGAGCACGTCGAGCATCTCGACATAGAACGGGTTGTTGGTGGCGCTGGCGATCGCGCGGTGGAAGGCGAGGTCGGCCGGGCCGGTCGGCTCGCTGGCGAGCAGCAGCCGCTCGAACTCGAAGAACGCTTCCTGGATCGCCGCCTCCTGCGCGGCGTTGCGGCGGATGGCGGCGATCCCGGCCGATTCGATCTCGATCGCAAGCCGCACTTCGAGCACGTTGAGCGCGATCGAATCCTTGCTGCCCATGTCGGCGGCCAGCGCGCCGAACATCGTTGAGATGTGCTCGGTGACGAAGACGCCGGCGCCCTGGCGCGGCTCGACCAGCCCATCGGCGGCAAGCTTGGCCAGGGCTTCGCGGATAACGGTGCGGCTGACGCCGAAGGTCTCGGTCAGCTGGCCCTCGGTCGGCAATTTGTGGCCAGGCTGAATCTCGCCCGCCTGCAGCTGCCTGCGGATCGCCGCGACGACGGTTTCCGACAGTTTGGGTTTTCTCTCGACCTTGAGGTCGGTTGCGGCAGCGGACACGTGGTGGTCTCCTTAAGCAATCCCGGAAAAGCGTGAAACGGTCTTCCGTCCGGAATTGCGTCAAAACTCTAGTGGAACAGGCTCGGCAGCCACAATGAGATCTCCGGTATGTAGGTGACAAGCATCAACACGACGAAGGCCGCGCCGTAGAACGGCCAGATCGAGCGCATCGCCGTCCAGATCGGGATCCGTCCGATGGCGCAACTGACGAACAGCACCGCCCCCACTGGTGGCGTGCACAGGCCGATGCCGAGATTGAGGATCAGGATGACGCCGAAATGCACGGGGTCTACGCCATAGGCCATCACCACGGGCAGGAAGATCGGCGTGGTGATGATGATCAGTGGCGACATATCCATGAACGTGCCGAGGATAAGCAGCACCACATTGATCATCAGCAGGATGACCAGCTTGTTGTCGGACACGGACTGCAGGAAGGCGACGAGCGCAGCGGGGACCCTGAGATAGGCCAGCAACCAGCCGAAGGCGGCAGCACAGCCGATGATCATCAGCACCATTGCCGTCGTGCGCACGGCCGCCGTTGTGGCGGCGACGAAGTCGTTCCAGCTCATCGAGCGGTAAATGACAAGCGTCACCAGGAAAGCGTAGACGATGGCGATGCACGAGCTTTCAGTGGCCGTGAAGATGCCGGAGCGGACGCCGCCGAAGATAATGCCGATCAGGACCAGGCCTGGAATCGCGGCGACAAGCAGTTGCAATGCGCGGCCGAAACCCGCGAACGGCTCGGTCGGATAGCCGCGACGGCTGGCGACCCAATAGGCGGTGATCATCAGAGACAGCGCCAGCAGCAGGCCGGGTATGACGCCCGCGGTGAACAGGTCGGCGATCGAGATGCGCCCGCCGGCAGAGATTGAATAGATGATCATGTTGTGCGAGGGCGGGATCAGCAGCGCAATGATGGCGCCGACGGAGGTGATGTTGACGGCATAGTCGATGCCATAGCCGCGCGCCTTCATCTGCGGGATCATCAGCCCGCCGACCGCCGAAGCATCGGCCACGGCCGAGCCGGAAATGCCGCCGAACATGGTCGAGGCAGCGATGTTGACCTGCCCCAGCCCGCCACGCAGGTGACCGACCAGGGAACCGGCCAGCGCCACCAGCCTGGCTGCGATACCGCCACGCACCATCAGGTCGCCGGCGAAGATGAAGAACGGGATGGCCATCAGCGAAAAAACGCTGACGCCGGAGTTCAGACGCTGAAACACCACGAGCGGCGGCAGGTCCAGCACCAGCACCGTCGCGAAGCTGGCGACGCCGAGGCAGAACGCGATCGGTGTGCCGATGACCAGCAGGAAGACGAAGGTGCCGAACAGAACCGTCAGTGCCATCACAGACCCTCCTCGCCCGTGGCGTACTGATCGGCATCGACCGGCAGTCCTGCAAACCGCCCGGCCAGCCGCTCAAGCGAAAACAGGCAGACAAGCGCGCCGCCCAGGACGACCGGCAGGAAACCGACGCCGCCCGGGAAAGCGAGAGACGGCATCACCGTGTTCCAGGTCAGCCTGGCAAGCTGGACGCCGTAGACGATCATGCCGGCGCCGAAGGCGAGCACGACGATATCCGAAATGCTGCGCAGCACCGCCTTGGCGGCGGTCGGCAGGAAATAGAGCAACACATCGAAACCCAGATGGGTGCGCTCGCGAACACCGACCGCTGCACCCAGGAAGATGAACCAACCCATCAAAAGCACCGAGAAGGGTTCCGTCCAGCTTGGCGAACTGTTGAGGATATAGCGCGAAAATACCTGCCAGAAGATGATCACCGTCATCAGGGTCAGCCCGATGCCGCTGACCCACAGCGCAAGCCTCGCCAATCCTGACAGCAGCCGCTCTATTGCGAGCCAAAATGGTTTCATATGCGCGCCTCCCCCTAATGATGGCGCGGACAACGCGCCATCATTAGCCACGAACGAATTTACTTGGTTGCCTGGATACGCGACGCGAGGTCTTTCAACTCGGGCGTCGACAGATACTTGTCGTAGACCGGCTTCATCGCATCGATCAGCGGCTGTTTGTCGATCTCGCTGACCTTGACGCCGGCCTTCTCGACGATGTCGTGCGACTTCTTCTCCTGCGCGTCCCACAATTCGCGCATCTTGACGACGCTGTCTTTTGCCGCTTGCCGGACGATCGCCTGGTCTTCCGGCGCGAGTTTGTCCCAGCTCGCCTTCGACATCACCAGCACTTCCGGAACGATCTGGTGCTGGTCCATGGTGTAATGCTTGGCAACCTCATAGTGCTTGGCGGATTCGAAGCTCGGCCAGTTGTTCTCGGCGCCGTCGATGACACCGGTCTGCAGAGCCGAATAGACCTCGCCATAGGCCATCGGCGTGGCATTGGCGCCCAACGCGTTGACCATGTCGACGAACACATCGGACTGGATGACACGGAATTTCATGCCCTTCATGTCGGCCATCGAAGTGATGTCCTTCTTGGTGTTGTAGAAGGAGCGGGCGCCGGAATCGTAGAAGGCGAGGCCGACGAGGTCATGCGCCTCGAAAGCCTTCAGGATCTCATCCCCGATCGGCCCATCCATCACATGACGCATATGGTCGACCGACCGGAACATGTACGGCAGGGACGGAACCGCCGTTTCCGGCACGACGCCGTTGAACGGTCCCATCGAGACGCGGTTGAGGTCGATGACGCCGGCCTGGGTCTGCTCGATCGTGTCTTTTTCCTCTCCGAGTTGCGCCGAATGGTAGACCTCGACCGAATAGCGGCCATTGGTGCGCTGCTTGATCAGGTCGCCCATGTATTTGACCGCCTCGACGGTCGGATAGCCGTCGGGATGGGTATCCGATGACCTCAGCACGGTGTCGGCATTGGCAATGCCGACCAGCAGCGAGCCGAAGGCAAATGTGGCCGCCGTCAATTTCGAAAAATGCAACATGACTTCCTCCCTTTTAAGATCGTAGCGCCCGGCTCAGAGCCGGTACGCCTTCTTCGCAAGCGTGTAGGCAAGCTCCCGCGCCAGCTCATGCGCCTCGTCCTCGCGCAGCCTGTGCTCGGCGACGAGACGCGCGAGGAACGCGCAGTCGACCCGGCGCGCCACATCGTGACGCGCCGGAATGGATGGGAAGGCGCGGGTGTCGTCGTTGAAGCCGACGGTGTTGTAGAAGCCGGCCGTCTCGGTGGTCATCTCGCGGAAGCGCCGCATGCCTTCCGGGCTGTCGTGAAACCACCAGGCCGGCCCTAGCTTCAGCGCCGGATAGACGCCGGCAAGCGGCGCCAGTTCGCGCGCGTAGCTGGTCTCGTCGAGCGTGAAGAGGATGATCGTGAGGTCGCGTTCCAGCCCGACGCAGTCGAGCAACGGTTTCAGCGCCGTCACATAGTCGGTCCGGGTCGGGATATCGAAACCCTTGTCGCGACCGAATCTTTGGAAAACGGCCGTCGAATGGTTGCGCCAGGAACCGGGATGGATCTGCAGCACAAGCCCGTCGTCGAGGCTTATCTTGGCCATCTCGGTCAGCATCTGGGCGCGGAACAGTTTCCGCTCGCGCTCGTCGTCGGAACCGCGGCGAATCCGATTGAACAGCTCCTCGGCCGCCGCTTCGGAGAGATTGGCGGTCTCCGCCGTTGGATGGCCGTGATCGGACGAGGTCGCGCCAAAACTCTTGAAGAAGGCGCGCCGCTGGCGGTGCGCATCGAGATAGCCGGTCCAGTTGCCGGTGTCGCAGCCGGTGATTTCGCCGAGCCGGTCGAGATTGGTTGAAAACCCCTCGAAATCTGGATCGACGACGGCATCGGGCCGGTAAGCCGTCACGACGCGGCCCTGCCAGCCACTGTCGCGGATCATCTGGTGCCATTTGAGATCGTCGAGCGCACCCTCAGTCGTCGCGATGACCTCGATGTTGAAGCGCTCGAACAGCGCGCGCGGGCGGAAATTCTCCCACTGCAGCAGCGTTGCGATGGTGTCGTAGTGGCTGTCGGCGGTCGCCGCGTTCAGCGGTTCGCCGATGCCGAACAGATCGGCGAGCACATGATCGAGCCACAGCCGGGTCGGCGTGCCGCGAAACAGATAACAGTGCTTGGCAAAGCGCCGCCAGATCGTCCGGCCGTCGGTCTCCACCGGCGCGCCGTCGAGCGTCGCCACGCCGAGATCCTCGAGGCGAACCCCCTGGCTGAACAGCATGCGGAAGATGTAGTGGTCCGGCACGATGAGCAATTGCGCCGGATCCGGGAACGGCTCGTTCAGCGCGTACCAGCGCGGATCGGTATGACCATGCGGGCTGACCAGGGGCAGATCCTTGATCCCGGCATAGAGATCGCGGGCGATCGAGCGTGAATGCGCCTCGGCGGGAAACAGCAAATCCGCATTGGTCAGTGCCACGATCATCCTCCCAGGCGGCTATTTGGTAGGGTCGACAAGAAATAATGTCAACATACAAAAACTCGCTTGTTGTATGATGACTTTCGGTCCCATTGTGTGGCAGAAGTCTGGATGTTACGCCGCTTGCCGACCACTCCCCGAGGGCGATTCATGCCATCCGAACAGACCAGCCGCGCCACGACGCCAAAACGCCTTTCATCGATAACGGCGGGGACATTGCCGGCTTCGGTCGTGACACCTTCGTATGATCGCAGCCACGTCGTCCCGGGCATCGTGCATCTCGGTGTCGGCGCCTTCCATCGCGCCCATCAGGCGGCTTATGTCGATGATTGCCTGGCGGCCGGCGAGACAGGCTGGGGCATCGTCGGCGTGTCGCTGCGCAGCGCCGACACGCGCGACGCGCTCATGCCGCAGGATGGGCTCTATACGCTGGCAATCAGAAGCAGTGGAACCGAAAAGCTTCAGGTCATCGGCTCGATCGCCTCGATGCTGGTGGCGCCGGAAGACCCAAGCGCGGTGCTGGCCGCGCTGACCGATCCGCGCACGCGCATCGTCACGCTGACGATCACCGAAAAGGCCTATCTGCGGGCGGCTGGCGGTGGATTGGACGCCGCTCATCCCGATATCGTCAACGACCTGGCAAATCCGAGCATGCCGAAGACGGCGCATGGTTTTCTGGCCAAGGCGCTTGCCCGGCGACGCGCCGCCGGCACGCCGCCCTTCACCGTGCTGTGCTGCGACAACCTGCCGGCCAACGGGGCCACGCTGCACCGGCTGCTGATTGAATTCGCCGAAATGCGAGATGCCAGGCTCGGCGCGAAGGGCGATGCCACACTCGCCAAACACATCGCCGATGCGGTCGCCTTTCCGTCGAGCATGGTCGACCGCATCGTACCCGCGACCACCGATGCCGACCGGGCGCGAATCGCTGTCGAGCTTGGCGTCGAAGATGCATGGCCCGTCATGACCGAGCCTTTCTGCCAATGGGTGATCGAAGACAATTTCCCAGGCGGCCGGCCGGCCTGGCAACAGTTCGGCGTCACCATGGTCGACGACGTCAGGCCGTTCGAAGACATGAAGCTACGCCTGCTCAACGGATCGCATTCGGCGATCGCCTACCTCGGCCTGCTCAACGGCCATGCCACCGTCGATCGCGCCTTCGCCGATCCGGCGATCCGAGCCTTTGTCGATGCGCTCTGGGCCGAGGCCGTGCCGACATTGCCTAGAAATGCCGGGCTCGACACGGCGAGTTATACGGCTGAACTGACCGAGCGGTTTTCGAACACCGCTCTTGCCCATCGCACGGCGCAGATCGCCAATGACGGCAGCCAGAAATTGCCGCAGCGCATCGTCGCTTCCGCCCTGGAGAGCATCGAAGCCGGCGCTGTGCCCGAACACCTGACACTGGCGATCGCCGCCTGGATCGCGGCCTGCGAAGCACGCGGCAAGACCTTGCCGGAGAGCCATTTCACCGATCCGCTTGACGCGGCGTTGACGGCAATCGGCGACAAGCGCCTGTCGGCCGCGGAAACCGTCGTGTCGGTTTTTGATCTGGCTGGCTTTGCCAAGGAGGAGTCCGGGCACGCAAATGTGATGGATCTCACGACCGCCCATCTCGAACAGTTACGCCGTGGCGGACCGGCTGCTGCTTTCGCTGCATTGGGCATCTAACAAAAAAAAGCGAGGCAAGGCCCCGCTTTTCGATCAATCGTCTGAAGCAGACTTTAGGCTGGCAAGATGGCAGCTTCCAGCGTGGTGAGCTGGCTAAGGAACTGTTCAGCCTTGCTTCGCACCTGGTCGTCCTTGGCGTCGGCGGCGTCTTCCCTGGCTTCCTGGATGCGGCGCGCGAGATCGGCGCGGTCGACATCCTTCACCGCGACAGCCGATTCCGCCAGCAGCGTGCAGCCGGCCGGAACGATGTCGGCGAAGCCGCCGAACACCACATAGCGTTCTTCGCCGCCCGCCGCGGTCTTCACAGTGACGACACCCGGCTTGATCGTGGTCATGACCGGAGCGTGATGCGCCATCACGGTCATCTCGCCTTCGGCGCCCGGAATGACGACGGATTCAACCTCGGCGGAAACAAGCAGACGCTCCGGCGAGACCAGTTCGAACTTGAAAGCTTCAGCCATGTCAATTTAGCGAATAGCGAATAGCGAGTAGCGAGTAGTCAGAAGAATTCGCCGGCCCATATTCCCTATTCGCTACTCCCTATTCGCTATTCGCTTGATTACGCCGCTTCAGCCGCCAGGCGCTGTGCCTTCTCGACCGCTTCCTCGATGCCGCCTACCATGTAGAAAGCAGCTTCCGGGAGGTGATCGTAGTCGCCGTTGCAGAGGCCCTTGAAGCCCTTGATGGTGTCGGCGAGGTCGACCAGCTTGCCCGGCGCGCCGGTGAACACTTCGGCGACGAAGAAGGGCTGCGACAGGAAGCGCTCGATCTTTCGGGCGCGAGCCACGGTCTGCTTGTCCTCTTCCGACAGCTCATCCATGCCCAGGATGGCGATGATGTCCTGCAGCGACTTGTAGCGCTGGAGGATCGACTGCACCTGGCGCGCGACGCCATAGTGCTCTTCTCCGACGACCAGCGGGTCGAGCATGCGCGAGGTCGAATCGAGCGGATCGACGGCCGGGTAGATGCCCTTTTCGGCGATGGCGCGGTTCAGCGTCGTCGTCGCATCAAGGTGAGCGAACGAGGTCGCTGGCGCCGGATCGGTCAAGTCGTCGGCGGGCACGTAGATGGCCTGCACCGAGGTGATCGAACCCTTGGTGGTGGTGGTGATGCGTTCCTGCAGCGCGCCCATGTCGGTGGCGAGCGTCGGCTGATAGCCGACCGCCGACGGGATACGGCCGAGCAGAGCCGACACTTCCGAACCCGCCTGCGTAAAGCGGAAGATGTTGTCGACGAAGAACAGCACGTCCTGGCCCTGGTCACGGAAATATTCGGCAACAGTCAGGCCGGTCAGGCCGACGCGGGCACGCGCGCCCGGCGGCTCGTTCATCTGGCCGTAGACGAGTGCGGCCTTGGAGCCTTCGCCGCCGCCCTTCTTGTTGACGCCGGATTCGATGAACTCGTGATAGAGATCGTTGCCTTCGCGGGTGCGCTCGCCGACGCCGGCGAACACCGAGTAGCCGCCATGCGCCTTGGCGATGTTGTTGATCAGTTCCTGGATCAGCACGGTCTTGCCGACGCCGGCGCCGCCGAACAGGCCAATCTTGCCGCCCTTAGCGTAGGGAGCCAGCAGGTCGAGCACCTTGATCCCGGTGATCAGGATCTGTGCTTCCGTCGACTGCTCGACATAGGTCGGAGCCGGCTGGTGGATGGAGCGCATTTCGATCGCGTCGACCGGGCCTTCTTCGTCGACCGGCTCGCCGATGACATTGATGATGCGGCCGAGCATGCCCGGGCCGACCGGCACGGTGATCGGCGCGCCGGTGTCACGCACGTCCTGGCCGCGAACCAGACCTTCGGTCGAGTCCATGGCAATGCAGCGCACGGTGTTTTCACCCAGATGCTGGGCAACTTCGAGCACGAGGCGGTTGCCGACATTGGTCGTCTCGAGCGCGTTCAGGATCGCCGGCAGGTGATCGCCGAACTGCACGTCGACAACGGCGCCGATGACCTGGCGAACCTTGCCTACAACGCCGGTTGCCTTGCTCGCCACGGCGGCCGTGTTGGCCGGAGTTGCCTTCGCTGCTGGAGCCTTGGCCGCCGCCTTCGCGGGGGCTGCGGTCTTCGCGGCTGCTGCCTTCGGAGCTGCCTTCTGGGGGGTCGCTGCTTTCGCCATCGTCTTTACCCTTTTTCGTCCTTTGTTTCTCACGCGGTCCGGTCGCGGGCGAAAACCCGCGAACCGCGCCTAGAGCGCCTCGGCGCCCGAAATGATTTCGATCAGTTCCTTGGTGATCTGCGCCTGCCGCTGGCGGTTGTAGGTGATCGACAGCTTGTTGATCATCTCGCCGGCGTTGCGCGTCGCATTGTCCATGGCGCTCATCTTGGCGCCCATTTCGCCGGCCGCGTTTTCGAGCAGCGCCCGGAAAACCTGCACCGAGATGTTGCGCGGAATTAGGTCGGAGAGAATTTCGCTCGGCTCCGGTTCGTATTCATAGACGGCGTTTCCGCCATCCGTCACTTCCGCCTGAGCCGAAGCAACGCCCGCCGGAATGATCTGCTGCGCTGTCGGAATCTGGCTGATCACCGACTTGAACTGCGAATAGAACAGCGTGCAGATGTCGAAGCTGCCCTCGTTGAAGAGCTGGATGACCTTCTTGGCGATAGCATCGGCGTTGACGAAACCAAGCGTCTTGACCTCGCGCAGATCGACGCGGTCGATGATCAGCGACGCATAGTCGCGGCGCAGGATGTCGAAACCTTTCTTGCCGACGCAGATGATCTTGACGTGCTTGCCGTCGGCCAGCAGCTTGCGGATATGGTCTCGCGCGTGACGGGCGATCTGCGAATTGAAGCCGCCGCACAGGCCGCGCTCAGCAGTGCAGACGACGAGCAGATGCACGTCATCCTTGCCAGTGCCGGTCATCAGCGCCGGGGCATCGCCGCCGCCGCCGATTGCCTGGGTGATGTTGGCCAGCACGGAACCCATGCGCTCCGAATAGGGGCGCGCCGCTTCCGCGGCCTCTTGCGCGCGGCGCAGCTTCGCCGCGGCGACCATCTGCATCGCCTTGGTGATCTTCTGCGTCGCCTTGACCGAGGCGATGCGGTTACGAAGGTCTTTTAATGAAGGCATGCTTCAAACCTGATCCCGTCTTGTCTCATCCCGACTGGCGCTTCGCTCAGGCGAAGGTCTTGGCGAAAGCGTCGATCTCGGCCTTCAGCTTGGCGCGCAGATCGTCCGACAGCGCCTTTTCCTTGCGGATGGCGTCGAGAATGTCCTTGCCGGCTGCACGCATGTGGCTGAGCAGGCCATGCTCGAACTTGCCGACCTGATTGACCGGCAGTTTGTCGAGATAACCATTGACGCCGGCGAAGATCACCGCGACCTGCTCTTCCGTCTTCAGCGGCGAAAACTGCGGCTGCTTGAGGAGTTCGGTCAGGCGCGACCCACGGTTGAGCAGGCGTTGCGTGGCGGCATCGAGATCCGAGCCGAACTGCGCGAAGGCCGCCATTTCGCGATACTGCGCAAGCTCGCCCTTGATCGACCCGGCAACCTGCTTCATCGCCTTGATCTGCGCGGCCGAGCCGACGCGGCTGACCGACAGGCCGACGTTCACGGCAGGACGGATGCCCTGGAAGAACAGGTTGGTTTCGAGGAAGATCTGGCCGTCGGTGATCGAGATCACGTTGGTCGGGATGTAGGCCGACACGTCGTTGGCCTGCGTTTCGATAATCGGCAATGCGGTCAGCGAACCGCCGCCCAGATCGTCGTTGAGCTTGGCGGCCCGCTCGAGCAGGCGCGAATGCAGGTAGAAGACGTCGCCGGGATAGGCTTCGCGGCCCGGCGGGCGGCGCAGCAGCAGCGACATCTGGCGATAGGCGACGGCCTGCTTCGACAGATCGTCATAGCTGATCAGCGCATGCATGCCGTTGTCGCGGAAGTACTCGCCCATGGTGGCGCCGGCGAATGGCGCCAGGAACTGCATCGGCGCCGGATCGGAAGCGGTAGCGGCGATGATGATCGAATATTCGAGCGCGCCGCGCTCTTCCAGCACCTTGACGAACTGCGCGACGGTCGATCGCTTCTGGCCGACGGCGACGTAGACGCAGTAGAGCTTTTCCTTCTCGGGGCCGTTGTCGTGCACCGACTTCTGGTTGAGCATGGTGTCGAGGATGATAGCGGTCTTGCCGGTCTGGCGGTCGCCGATGACCAGCTCGCGCTGGCCGCGGCCGACCGGGATCAGCGCATCGATGGCCTTGAGGCCGGTCGACATCGGCTCGTTCACCGATTTGCGCGGGATGATGCCGGGCGCCTTGACGTCGACGCGCTTGCGCTCGACTGCCTTGATCGGGCCCTTGCCGTCGATCGGATTGCCGAGCGCGTCGACGACGCGGCCGAGCAGGCCGGGGCCGACGGGAACGTCGACGATGGCACCGGTGCGCTTGACGATGTCGCCTTCCTTGATGTCGCGGTCGGCGCCGAAGATGACGACGCCGACATTATCGGCCTCGAGGTTGAGCGCCATGCCGCGGATACCGCCCGGGAATTCGACCATCTCGCCGGCCTGGACATTGTCGAGGCCGTAGACACGGGCGATACCGTCACCGACGGACAGCACCTGTCCAACTTCGGAGACCTCGGCCTCCTTGCCGAAATTCTTGATCTGGTCTTTCAGAATTGCGGAAATTTCCGCGGCGCGGATGTCCATCAGCCGACCTCTTTCAGTGCAAGCTTGAGCGAATTGAGTTTGGTTTTGAGCGACGTATCGATCTGGCGCGAGCCCATCTTGATCACCAGCCCGCCAAGCAGCGACGGATCGACGGTGACGGAGATGGCCACGTCCTTGCCGGCAACGCTCTTCAGCGCGGCCTTGAGTTCGGTCTGCTGGGCTGCCGTCAGCTCATGTGCTGAAGTCACTTCGGCAGCAGTCTCGCCACGATGTTCGGCTGATATCTGGCGGAACGCCCTGATCATGCCGGGAATGGCGAACAGCCGGCGGTTGCGGGCGACGACACGCAGGAAATTGCCGGTGAGGCCGGCAATCCCGGCCTTGTCGGCGATCGCCGCGATGGCCTTGGCCTGATCCTCGCTGGAAAACACCGGGCTGTTGATCAGCCTGGTAAGATCGGCGCTGCCTGCCAGCATGGCTTCGAAGCTGTTGAGGTCGGCTTCGACCTTGGCGACGGAATTTGCCTGCAGGGCGAGTTCGAACAGCGAACCCGCATAGCGTTCTGCGACACCTGAGATTGGCGATGACGATTGAGCCACGGACCGTCTTTTCTCTTGTCTGACAGGCCGTAGATTGTTGGCGCGAGCAAAAACTCTGGCTAAATCTTTGACCTTACTGCATTTTTTCGAGCACGGAGGCGCGGCTTCCGCTATCCCCTGCCGAAAGTCGATTGCCGTCTAGCACAGGCATTTTAAGACCGCAATGCGTCGTTCCGCATGGTTTTCAGGCACTATTGTCGCATCCGGCGAAAGTCGCCGCCCTTCCATCGCGGAATCCCTAACGATTCAAGGCAGAAAGCCAAAGGCGAAGGCAAGCGGCAGCGCCGCCAGCGCCAATTCCACCACGATGGAAACCCAATTGAATGGCGTGTTGGCGCCATCCGACATCATCGACAGCAGCCGACCAAAGGCGGTGAACAGCCAGGAGAAGCCAAGCGTCATGTAGATCAGCGGCTGCGCCAAGAGGATGCAGCACAGGCCGACGCCGAGATAGAAGCCCGACATCCTGCCACGCCCCTCGGCGATCGCAGCCGCCTTCTCGGGCTTGGCCTGCAAGCGCAGGATCCGGAAGGCTAGACTGGGTGCCAGAAAAAACAAAAGCCCGAGCAGCACGGTGACGACGGCGCTCGACCACGCCAGCCATTCGCCCTGACTCGTCGGCCACGGAAGCGCATAATCCATCTCGTCCCCTCGAAAATGCCTTTCTTGAAATTCCGCGCATTCTAGCGGAGGAAAAACCCCGCGCCAGATGGCGCCGGGAACTTTAGGAGAGGCGCATCAACCGAGCGCGAATTCCACTGCCGCCTCGGCATGGATGCGCGTCGTGTCGAAGACCGGAATGTCGAAATCCTGCTGGCCGATGAGCATGGTAATCTCGGTGCAGCCCATGATGACGCTGTCGGCCGCCTCTTCGCGGCGCAGGCGTTCGGTCTCGGCGAGATAGGCCGCCTTCGAGATTTCCGTGACGATGCCCTGGCACAGTTCGTCGTAGATGACGCGATGGATCATGTCTCGCCCGGCCGCATCGGGCACGACGGAGCTCAAGCCAAATTTGTCCGCGAGCCGGCCCTTGTAGAAATCCTGCTCCATGGTGAACCGCGTCGCCAGCAGTGCCGGGCGCTGCATGCCGGCGCGCTTGACCGCGACGGCCGTGGCGTCGGCGATGTGGATCAGCGGGATCGACACCGACGCCTGCACCTGGTCGGCCAGTTTGTGCATGGTGTTGGTGCACAGAAGCAAGCCATCCGCGCCGCCGGCCTCGAGCTTGCGCGCCGCTTCGACAAGAAGCACGCCGGCGCCCTCCCAGTCGCCGTGGTGCTGCCGCTCGGCGATCTCAGCGAAGTCGAACGACCACAGCAGCAATTTGGCCGAATGCAGCCCGCCCAGCCGCTCGCGCACGATCTCGTTGAGCAGGCGATAGTAGATGGCCGTCGATTCCCAGCTCATGCCGCCCAGAAGGCCAAGGGTTTTCATAAGGGCTGTTCCTTTGCCGTATAATTCCTATATTATGACCACATGAGACCACAAGGAGATTTGCCGTGAGAACGATGCAGGTTCGGGAGGCCAAGGCGGGGTTCTCGGCGCTCGTCGAGGCCGCAGAGAGCGGAGAGCCCACCATTATCACAAAGCACGGCAAGCCGGCAGCGGCCGTTGTCTCGGTCGAGGACTTACAAAAGCTTTATCCAGCCAAGCGTCGAAACTTCGGGGAGTTTCTCCTGACCTATCCGGGAGGGATCGAGCTTGAAAGGAACGAGTCACCGTCGCGGGATATCGACCTTTGAGCGGTTATCTTCTCGACACTTCCATCTTATCCGCGTTCGCTCCCGGCAGGCCGGCGCTTGCGAAAGACGTCGCCAATTGGATTGTAGCGCAAGGTGAAAAGCAAACGCTCTTCATACCGGTTATTGCGATCACCGAAATCGAGAAAGGCATACGCAAGCTCGATCGCGCTGGGGCCAAAAACCGCGCGGACAGCCTCACCGTCTGGCTCAACGACACCATTGAGGGATTTGCAGATCAGATTCTAGCGGTCAATGCCGATATAGCGCGAAGAGCGGGCCGAATGGAGGAAGCAGTCTCTGCGAAAGGGAAGAATCCGGGCTTGGCGGACATACTGATCGCTGCTACGGCGGTAGCTAACGGGCTCACCGTAGTTACAGCAAACGTCAGGCATTTTGAAGCGCTTGACGTTTGGTGCTGGAATATACTGCAAGACCCGCCGAGCCTCGACTAATCATTTTTACAAAAAGCTCTGCGGGTCGATATCCACCTGCACCCGGACCGAGCCGCGCTGCTTCGGCCCGTTCGCCAGCATGGCCCTGATAAAACCTTGCATGTCGGCACGCCGTTCGCCCTGGATCAGCAGGCGGAAGCGATGGCGGCCGCCGAGCAGTGACAACGGCGCCTCGGCTGGCCCCAGTACGAACAGATCGGTGGCCTCCGGCGCGGCGCGGCGCAGGCCGCGTGCATGGCCCTCGGCTTCCGCCCGCGTCATCGCACTGACGATGACACCGGCCAGCCGGCCGAAGGGCGGCAGGGCCGCCCGCTCGCGCTCGGCGATCTCGCGCTCGTAAAAGGCCTCGGCGTCGCCGGAGACGATCGCCCGCATCACCGGATGGTCGGGCTGGAAGGTCTGTAGCAGGCCGAGGCTCTTTTTGCCGGTACGGCCGGCGCGGCCGGTTACCTGGCTGAGCAGCTGGAACGTGCGCTCGGCGGCGCGCGGATCGCCATTAGCAAGGCCGAGATCGGCATCGACGACGCCGACCAGCGTCATGTTGGGGAAATTGTGGCCCTTGGCGACGAGCTGCGTGCCGATGACGATGTCGGCCTCGCCATTGGCGATCGCCTCCAGCTCCAATCGCAGCCGCCGCACGCCGCCCATCAGGTCGGACGACAAAACGATGGTGCGCGCGTCGGGAAAATGCGCGACGACCTCTTCGGCGATACGCTCGACACCTGGCCCGCAGGCGACCAGATGATCGAGTGTGCCACATTCCGGGCAGGCTTCGGGACGGCGCTCATTGTGCCCGCAATGATGGCAGACCAACTGGCCGCGAAACCGGTGCTCGACCAGCCAAGCCGAGCAGACCGGGCAGCCGAAGCGATGGCCGCAGACTCGGCACAACGTCAGCGGCGCATATCCGCGCCGGTTGAGGAACAGCAGCGACTGCTCCTGCCTCTCCAGCGTCTGGCGCATCTGGTCGAGCAGCACTGGTGACAGGAAGCCGCCGCGCGCCGGCGGCGCCCGCCGCATGTCGACTGCCTTGAGATGGGGGAGCGCCGCCTCGGCGAAACGGGCAGAAAGAACGGCTCTGTTGTATTTGCCTTGGCTCGCATTGACCCGGCTTTCCACCGATGGCGTCGCCGACGCCAGCACCACCGGAAAGCTGCCGATATGGCCGCGCACCACCGCCATGTCGCGCGCATTGTAGAAGACGCGGTCCTCCTGCTTGTAGGCGGGGTCGTGCTCCTCGTCGACGACGATCAGGCCGAGTTCCTTGAACGGCAGGAACAGCGCCGAGCGCGCGCCGGCGACGACCCGCACACCGCCTTCCGCCACTTGCCGCCACACTTTTTCGCGCATCCGCGGCGGCAGGTCGGAATGCCATTCGCCCGGCTTTGCACCGAAGCGCTGCTGGAAGCGCTCGAGAAAGGCATGCGTCAGCGCGATTTCCGGTAGCAGGATCAACACCTGCTTGCCCTGGTCGAGCGCGGCCGCCACCGCCTCGAAATAGACCTCCGTCTTGCCCGATCCGGTAACGCCGTCGAGCAGTGCGACATTGAACACGCCGGCTGCGACATTGGCGCGCAGCATCAGCGCCGCGTCGCTCTGGTCCGGCATCAGTTCCGGTGTGGCGTAGATGGAATCGGGCGCGGCCACCACCGGGCGCGGCGGGATCATCACCGTCTCGAAGACGCCTTGCGCCCTCAGGCCGTCGATCACCGTCGACGACACGCCCGCGGCATGAGCCAACCCGGACCGCGTCCAGGCAAGGCCGCCTTCGGCCGTCTCCAGCACCCGCTCCCTGGCGGCCGTCATCCGGTCGGGCACCAGAAGCGTGCGCTGCAGCCCCTCGATCCATGGTTCGGGATCGAATGCTTCCGGTGCCCTGAGCAACATGCGCGCCACCATGCCCGGTGGCGACAGCGTGTACTGCGCCACCCAATCGACGAAACGGCGCATCGCGCGGTCGATCGGCGGACAGTCGAAGACCTGCTCGATGGGGCGCAGCTTCTTCGCGTCGACCTTCTCGACCGCACCGTCCCAGACGATGCCGGCGACCTGGCGCGGGCCGAGCGGCACGCGTACGATCGAGCCCGGCACCACGCGCATGCCGGCGGGCACGGCATAGGTGTAGGGGCGTTCGGCGGGCATCGGCACCAGCACCGGTGCGGCTGCGACAAAGGGCGAATCTTCGATCATGAGGCGTGACCTTGCCCTGACTTTGGTCTAGATCAAAGGCCGACCCCGAATGTGCATGGCATGCACATAAAAATCTTCAGGAGACCTGCCATGAAATTTTTTGTCGACACCGCCGATATCAAGGATATCCGTGAGCTGAACGATCTGGGACTGCTCGATGGCGTTACCACCAACCCGTCGCTGATCCTGAAATCCGGCGGCAAGATCTCCGAGGTCACCAAGCAGATCTGCGACATCGTCGAAGGGCCGGTGTCGGCGGAAGTGGTGGCCACCGAATTCAAGGCCATGATGGCGGAGGCCGAGACGTTGGCCAAGATCGCGCCCAATGTCTGCATCAAGGTGCCGCTGACGCTCGACGGGCTGAAGGCCTGCAAGACGATCCGCACCCAGATGAACCGTATGGTCAACGTCACGCTGTGCTTCTCGGCCAACCAGGCACTGCTGGCGGCCAAGGCCGGCGCTTCCTTCATTTCGCCCTTCGTCGGCCGTGTCGACGACACCGGCGCGGACGGCATGGAGCTGATCCAGGAGATCCGGCAGATCTACGAAAATTACGATTTCCAGACCGAGATCCTCGTCGCTTCGGTCCGCACGGTGAACCATGTCAAGCAGGCAGCCCTGATCGGCGCCGACGTTGTTACCGCGCCGCCGGCGACGCTGAAGGCGCTGGTCAACCATCCGTTGACCGACAAGGGCCTCGCCGCCTTCCTCGCCGACTGGGCCAAGACCGGCCAGAAGATCGGCTGAGCGATCCGATATCCGATACGAAAAAGGGCCGCGCAACCGGCCTTTTTTATGCGCCGCAGATTGAAGAGACGGCCGATCAATCCGAGCCGGCATCGTCAGGCGCGGTTGCCGGGGGGCGCCGCCCCATGATGATTTCGCGTTTGCCGACATGGTTGGGTGCGCCGACCAACCCCTCCTTTTCCATGCGTTCGACCAGGGATGCGGCGCGGTTGTAACCGACGCCCAGGCGGCGCTGGATGTACGACGTCGAACACTTCTTGTCGCGCACCACCACCTTGACCGCCTCGTCGTAGATGGAATCACTGTCTTCGGCTGCAATCGATCCCTTGTCGAAGACCGCGTCTTGATCGCCTTCGGCTTCTTCCTCATCCTCGTCGGCTGTCACGGTTTCCAGATATTCAGGCCGGCCCTGCGCCTTCAGATGCGCCACGACGTGCTCGACCTCCGCATCTGAAACGAAGGGACCATGCACGCGGGAAATGCGACCCCCACCCATCATGTGCAGCATGTCGCCCTGGCCGAGCAGCTGTTCGGCGCCCTGCTCGCCAAGGATGGTGCGGCTGTCGATCTTGGACGTCACCTGGAAGGAAATCCGGGTTGGGAAATTGGCCTTGATGGTGCCCGTGATGACATCGACGGAAGGGCGCTGCGTTGCCATGATCAGGTGAATGCCGGCAGCGCGCGCCATCTGCGCCAGACGCTGGATGGCGCCTTCGATCTCCTTGCCGGCGACCATCATCAGGTCGGCCATCTCGTCGACGATGACGACGATGTAGGGCATCGGCGCAAGATCGATTTCCTGCTGTTCGAAAAGCGGCTCGCCGGTGCCCTTTTCGAAACCGGTCTGCACCGTCATGACGACGGTCTCGCCCTTGTCGCGGGCAGCGGCCGCGCGCTCATTGTAGCCATCGATGTTGCGCACACCGAGCCGAGCCATCTTGCGATAGCGGTCCTCCATTTCGCGCACGGCCCATTTGAGCGCGGTGACGGCTTTCTTGGGGTCCGTGACGACGGGCGTCAGAAGATGCGGAATGCCGTCATAAACGGAGAGTTCGAGCATCTTGGGATCGACCATGATCAGCCGGCATTCCTCCGGCTTCAGCCGGTAGAGTAACGACAGGATCATGGTGTTGATGGCAACCGACTTGCCGGATCCGGTGGTTCCGGCCACGAGCAAATGAGGCATCTTCGCCAGTTCGGCGATGACCGGCTCACCGCCGATCGTCTTGCCCAGGCAAAGCGCCAGCTTGCAGCTGGTCCTGCGGAAGCCCTCCGATTCGATCAACTCGCGGAAATAGACGGTTTCGCGCGTCTCGTTCGGAAGCTCGATGCCGATGACGTTGCGGCCAGGCACGACGGCGACGCGCGCCGAAATCGCCGACATGGAGCGGGCGATATCATCGGCAAGCCCGATGACACGCGAGGATTTGACACCCGGTGCCGGTTCGAACTCATAGAGCGTGACGACAGGGCCTGGGCGAACGTGAATGATTTCGCCGCGCACACCGAAATCCTCGAGCACGCTTTCCAACAGATCAGCGTTCTGCTCGAGCCGCTCCTGCGACATGTAGAAGCCTTGCCCCTCCGGGGGCTGCTGCAACAGCTCTTCCGAAGGAAGCTCATAAAGTTCGCCCGCCGTTGACAGCACAATATTCCCGGCCCTTGGCAAGCGCGGAGAGCGAGCGCTGGCGACCCTGACAGTGACGTCCACGCCTGCCGGCGCAGGAACGGCATCGCTTTTAGCAGCGAGGATTGCGGCAGCGTCGGCCCGGAGCGGAATGCCCGCAGATACGTCAGGCTGGACGACACTCTGATTCGAGTTAGCCGGCAAAACGTCCGGCAACGGCTTCGGGGCCTGGCCTGGAAGCCATTCGATGACGCGAAACAGCGAGGTGGCATCGGTCGCCATCGGCGAGCGGTTGTCGAGCCGCTCACGGGCGATGACAGGCACGGCGACAACCGGTGCAGAAGAGGTTGGGCTGGGCTGCCGGGCCTGTGACGAAACATCGACCAGGTAGGGCGCCATAGCCTCGAAGAAGGCGTGGTCCGAAAGATAGGGCCAGCGCAGTTTTTCGGCAGTGGCCGGTTTGATCGGCGCGCCCGGAGCGGCAGCCGCGCGCGCGGAAGCTCGTCCCGTTGCTGCCGTTACCGAAGCTACGACACTCTCCTTCTCTTTGGCCCGCCCCGGAAGAGCGAGAGCCGCAGCCGGCGGTGACGGCCTTTGCGTGGCGGCTCCACGACCGGCCAGCGGCTGGGAAGCTGGGGTTTTCACCGAGGCCGGCAACGCCAGCAGCGAGGGCACGGAGGATGCCTGATCGACCACGGCTTGCGCGACTGTTTGCGGCGTGGGGAGCGCGTCTGCATCGCCTTGCTCGGCAACACGCTCGTGCTGCGGGCGTTGCTTCTTGGCTTCATAGTCTGGTGTGCGGGTGAAACGCACGTTGGGCGCGAGGAAGAAGTATTCCTGCCAGGCAGGACTTTCGATATCGCCGTTTTTCAAGGACGCGTTGCTCGCCTCCGCGCCCCTTGGCTCCATATAAGACCGCCTGTTGCCGCCGAGATCGACAATCGGCGCGGAATAGCCGACCTGGTGTGTGCCGGGCTGCCGGCCATCCAGTCCCTTGTGGGCCGGACGATCAAGATCGCCTGTCGCGGCTGAAGACGTTCGCTGCCCGCCCTTGTCGCACTTCACCTCGGGATCATCAGGCGATGCTGCCTTCAACAAATTGACCCGGGAAAAACGACTGGCTTCCATTCTCAAGACTCACTCTGAATTGCCTGCCGAGCAATAGGGAGCGAGTGGTTAACAGTTGCTTCCCGAATGGATCGCCGACGATCCTTGGACAGCAAAATCGTCGTGACGGCTTCTGCGAACGACGCAGCCGAATCGTCATCCACAGCGCACGCCGTGGCGTGATCTGCCCGCTGTGCTGGTCGGCCGATGGCGTCTCTTCGCGGCGATGCAGGACGTCTCTATCCGGGAACCTGATCGTGATCTCACGATCATCCCACCATGCACGGGCCGCTAGGCCGATGGCCGCGCTAGCTGGCCTTGGCGTGCCTGACCAGATCCTGGGCGATGGACAATTGCAGTGCTTCGGCCAGTTCGCGCGCGGCGCGATTCTCGGCGTCGATCTGCGCCCGGTACGCGGCGAACTCCTGACGCGGCCTGTCGAAGGACGAGGTGATCGAACGCTTGCCGGATGCGATCACCACACCGGTCTTCACATCGGACAGCGTATAGTTGCCGGTCAGCGTCACGGAACCGGCGGTCGGTTCGTCCTCGTTGGTCCCAACCTGCACAAGTGCCGCGGATTCGACGGCTTCGGTCACGCCGAGATTGAGCGAATAGGCCGGTGAGGCCGGCTCGCCGGCACCTCGTCCAAACCCGAAAATCAGATCGTTGCGCACCTGCTGGGCATAACGCGAGTTGACCGGCTTGATGGCGATCGAAGCCAGTTCGGCACTGGCGCTCGCCGGCGAACCCGACAGCGACGCGCTCGAATAGAGCGGCCGCACCGTGCAGGCCGAGACAAGCGCGAGCGAGCCGACCAGACCGGCGAACGCGATATGGCGCAGCACACGGCTCAACCCTGTCTTTTCCCGATCAGGCAACGACATTGACGATCCTCTGCGGCACGATGATCACCTTGCGCGGAGCCTTTCCTTCGAGCGCTTTCTGCACGAAGTCGAGAGCCAATACCGCTTTTTCGACCGCACCTTGGTCCGCGTCGCGGGCAATTGTCAAATCTCCTCGCTTCTTGCCGTTGACCTGCACCGGATAGGTGACTTCGTTGTCGACGACCAGCGCCGGATCGAACGCCGGCCACGGCCGTTCGGCAACCAGATCGGTGCCGCTGAGCGTTTCCCAGCACTCCTCTGCCAGATGCGGCATGACCGGTGCGATCAGATGCACGAGAATCTCCACGGCCTGCCGGCAGGCACCCTTGAGTGCTGCATCAGCCTTGCCTTCGGCCACCTCGTTGAGCGGCGAGGTCAGCGCGTTGGCCAGTTCGTACATGCGGGCGATGGCGCGGTTGAAAGCCAGCTTCTCGATATCCTCACCGACCGCCTTCAGGATCTTGTGCGCGGCCTTGGAAACCACAGCGGCCTCGCCGCTGCCAGCCGCCGCGGGCTCGATGCCGGCCAACGTTTCGGCCGCCGTCGACACCAGGCGCCAGATACGCTGGATGAAGCGATGCGCGCCGGCGGCGCCATCGTCGGTCCATTCAACGTCGCGCTCTGGCGGCGAATCCGACAGCATGAACCAGCGCGCCGTGTCGGCGCCATAGCCATCGGTGATGTCTTCCGGACTGACCGTGTTCTTCTTCGACTTCGACATCTTTTCGAGAGGGCCGATCGTCGCCGTCTCGCCCGTAGAGATCTCGATGGCGCGGCGCTTGCCGTCAACGTCTTCCAGCCGAATCTCGGTGGGCGCCAGCCAGCGGCCATTCGATGCCGAGCCGACGCGATAGGTCTCGTGCACCACCATGCCTTGCGTGAACAGCCCTTTGAACGGCTCGGCCAGATCGACATGACCGGCCTCGCGCATGGCACGGGTGAAGTAGCGGGAATAGAGCAAGTGCAGGATCGCGTGCTCGATGCCGCCAATATACTGGTCGACAGGCAGCCATTCATTGGCCGCCATGGGATCAGTCGGTTCATGCGCCCAGGGCGCTGTGAAGCGCGCGAAATACCAGGACGAATCGACGAAGGTGTCCATCGTGTCGGTTTCGCGCCGCGCATCTCTACCGCATTGCGGGCATTTCACATGCCGCCATGTCGGATGCCGGTCGAGCGGATTGCCCGGCCGGTCGAAATCGACATCGTCGGGCAACTTGACCGGCAGGTCGGCTTTCGGCACCGGCACCACGCCGCAATCCTCGCAATGGATCATCGGGATCGGGCAGCCCCAGTAGCGCTGGCGCGAAATGCCCCAGTCGCGCAGGCGGAAATTCACCTTGCGCTCCGCCATCGGCCGGTTGCCGATGGTCTTCTGTTCCAGCAGCTTCGCCACCTCGTCGAAAGCCTGATCCGGCTTCATGCCGTCGAGGAAGCGCGAGTTGATCATCACGCCATCGTCGACAAAGGCTTGATCGATGATCTGGAAGCTTGCCGGATTCTCGCCTTCCGGCATCACCACCGGGATAACCGGCAGGCCGTATTTGGTGGCGAAGTCGAGGTCGCGCTGGTCGCCGGACGGACAGCCGAAGATGGCGCCGGTGCCGTATTCCATCAGCACGAAATTGGCGACATAGACAGGCAGCGTCCAGCTGTCGTCAAACGGATGGACGACGCGGATACCGGTGTCAAAGCCCTTCTTCTCAGCCGTCTCAAGCGCCGCCACCGAGGTGCCCATATGGCTGATATCCTCGATGAACCTCGCCAGCGCCGGATTGCCTTCCGCAGCCTTCTTGGCCAGCGGATGATCGGCGGCGACAGCCATGAAGGAAGCGCCGAAGATGGTGTCGGGCCGTGTCGTATAGACTTCCAGCTCATGCTCGCCACCGACAGCATCTGCCAGCGGCCAACGGATCAGGAGGCCTTCCGAGCGGCCGATCCAGTTCTGCTGCATCAGCTTCACTTTTTCCGGCCATTCCTCGAGGCCGTCGAGCGAATCCAGCAGATCCTGCGCAAAGTCGGTGATCTTGAAGAACCACTGCGTCAGTTCGCGCTGTTCCACCAGCGCGCCCGAGCGCCAGCCGCGCCCGTCGATGACCTGCTCGTTGGCGAGCACGGTCATGTCCTCCGGATCCCAGTTGACCTTGGAGGACTTGCGCGTCACCAGCCCCTTCTCGACGAAATCGAGGAACAGCATCTGCTGGCGATGGTAGTAGTCGACGTCGCAGGTGGCGAATTCGCGCGCCCAGTCCAGCGACAGGCCCATAACCTTGAGCTGCTCGCGCATGGTGGCGATGTTTTGATAGGTCCATTCCTTGGGATGGACCTTGTTCTGCATCGCCGCGTTCTCGGCCGGCATGCCGAACGCGTCCCAGCCCATCGGGTGCAGCACGTTGAAACCCTTGGCCCGCTTGTAGCGTGCCACGACGTCACCCATCGTGTAGTTGCGGGTGTGGCCGATATGGATCCGCCCCGACGGATAGGGGAACATCTCCAGCACGAAGTATTTCGGGCGCGGATCGTCATTGTGCGCTTCGAACAGCTTCTTGGCGTCCCAGGCCTTCTGCCATTTGGGCTCTGACGCGCGCGGATTGTATCGTTCGGTTGCCATGGGATTATTTTCACTTAAAAGCATGCGCGAACTGCGGGCAACGGCTCGGCAGTTCAGGGAATGTGGTCCGGGTGTTCACCATGGTTTGGCAAACCCGTCAACCATATGGGTATCGCGTCTGACAAAAACGCGGGCCAAAACAGCAGGATTTGCATATGGGCGACGCCGTTCAGCAGTTTTTCACGGTCAAGGCCAGGATTGCTGCGGCGGAACACGAGGCTGGCCGCCAGGCTGGAGCGGTGACGCTGGTCGCGGTTTCCAAGACTTTTGACGCCGCCGACATACGCCCGGTCATCGAGGCCGGCCAGCGCGTCTTCGGCGAAAACCGGGTGCAGGAAGCGCAAGGCAAATGGCCGGCGCTGAAGGAGGCATTTGCGGATATCGAACTGCATCTGATCGGCCCGCTGCAGTCGAACAAGGCGAAAGAGGCGGTGACGTTGTTCGATGTCATCGAGACGGTCGATCGCGAGAAGATCGCCGCCGAACTTGCCAAGGAGATCGCCAGGCAAGGCCATGCGCCAAGGCTTTATGTCCAGGTCAACACCGGCTCCGAGCCGCAGAAGGCCGGCATCGAGCCGCGCCAGGCCGTCGCCTTCGTCGCCCGCTGCCGCGATGTGCACGGCCTCGCCATCGAGGGCCTGATGTGCATCCCGCCAGCTGATGAAAATCCGGGTCCGCACTTTGCCCTGCTGGAGAAGCTTGGCCGTGAGGCCGGCGTCGCCAAGCTGTCGATGGGCATGTCCGGCGACTACGAGACTGCAGTCGCCTTCGGCGCCACCAGCGTCAGGGTCGGTTCCGCGATCTTCGGCATTCGATAGCCATTGATAGTTGCAGTTCGAGCGCGGCATTTCTTGCTGCCTCACCGCAACAATGCTATATCTAGCCAAGCTAGCTAGGAAGCATTCGCATGAACTGGCATCTTCAGGACGCAAAGAACAATTTTTCCAAGGTGGTTCAACGCGCGCGCAGCGAGGGACCGCAGACGGTGACCCTGCGCGGCGAGCGCGCCGCAGTGGTGCTCTCTGCGGAAGACTACGACCGCTTGGCCGGAAAGAAGAAAAGCCTTGCTGAGTATCTTTTGACTGGCCCGGTCTGGGACGATGATTTCGCCGAGGAGGTCAACCGTCGCTCGGATACGATGATTCGGGATGTCGACCTCTGATGTACCTGCTCGACACGAACATCGTTTCGGACGTGCAGAGGCGGCTACCCAGGCCGACTGGATGGCTTACTTCGGTGGATCCGACATCGGTGAGCCTCAGCGTCATTACCCTTGGCGAGATCGAGCGTGGGATCGTCAAGCTACGCAAGGTCGACTTCGAAAAGGCAATGCGCCTCGATTTGTGGCTACGGGAGCTGCGGCGGGACAACGCCGACCGCATTCTTGCCGTCACGGAAGATGTCGCGTTGGCATGGGGGCGCATCGCTGCTGGTCGTACACGGGGCAGCGCCGACACGCTCATCGCGGCAACCGCGCTTGTCCATGACCTCATTCTTGTGACCCGCAATGTTGCCGACTTTGATGATACCGGCGTGACGGTCTTCAATCCCTGGGTGATCTGACCTTCCCACATTGCCACAAAGCCTGGAGGTTGGATGCGGCAACCGCGTCATAGCATCGCATTGCGATGCCCGGCTCCCTCTCTACTTCCGTCAAGGACCTTGAGCGACCGTCATGGCCGTTCCTTTGCAATGTCGAAGGAGGGCATCATGAACAACGAACACCTTTCCCACAAACAACCCGGTGACCGGCTTCACAACCGGCATGTCTCCGACGGGCTGCATCCAGACATCTATGTGCGATGGCTGGACTTGCCGGATGGTACGCACTGTCCGCCTGGGCAGGCTTCGGCGGCAGCAGCTACGCCGATTATCTTCTCGTCGTCATGACCGGCTTCCTTGTTATCGCGGTGGCGTTGCCGGCCGTCGCCGGGCATGTCTGGCATCGGCACCGCCCGTGGACACCCGCGAGCATCGGCAGCTTCGAGGATTGGATCGCCGGCGAATTCGATCTCGGCCAGGGCAACCGCGTTGCCTCCAAGAGAGCGCTGCTCGAAATTCTGCTGCCGCTTGCCGCCGTCGCCTTCGGCATGACAGCCTTCGCGATCGTGGCGCTACTGGCGGCACGTCCACGCGTCGGCCAGATGAGAAATTCTTTGGGCCAACACTGGAAACGAAACGTACCGTTCCTATTTGTTTTGTGTCATCACAAACTCTCTGGAGCCTCCACCATGCGTTATAACCAGCTTGGAAATACGGGGATGTTCGTCTCCGAACTCTGCCTCGGCACCATGACCTTCGGTGCTGCCGGCGAAAATGCCCAATGGGGCCTGATCGCCAGCCTCGATCAGAAGGGCGTCAACGAGATCATTGCCCGCTCGCTCGCCGCCGGGGTCAATTTCTTCGATACCGCCGACGTCTACTCCTTCGGCGCGTCCGAACGGCTGCTCGGCCAGTCGCTCAGGGATCTCGGCGTCAACAGACAGAATGTGGTCATCGCCACCAAGGTGCACGGCGCCATGGGCGAAGGCCCCAACCAGCGTGGCTCGTCACGCGGACACATCATGGATTCGGTCGACGCCAGTCTCGAGCGGCTGCAACTCGACCATATCGATCTCTATCAGCTGCACGGCACCGACACCGTGACGCCGATCGACGAGACGCTGCGGGCGCTGGACGATCTCGTTGCAAGCGGCAAGGTCCGCTATGTCGGTGTCTCTAACTGGCAGGCCTGGCGCATCGCCAAGGCGCTCGGCATCGCCGACCGCAAGGGTTTTGCTCGCTTCGAGACCGTCCAGTCGTATTACTCGATAGCCGGTCGCGACCTTGAACGCGAGATCGTGCCGCTGCTCAATGAGGAGAAGCTCGGCCTGATGGTGTGGTCGCCGATGGCCGGCGGACTGCTGTCGGGTAAATACGGGCCCGGCGCACCGGGCAATGGCGAAGGGCGCCGCGCTTCCTTCAACTTCCCACCGGTCAACGAGGACCGCGCCTGGGCGGCTGTGGCCGTCATGCGCGAGATCGCCAAAAAGCATGACGTGAGTGTCGCGACAGTCGCGCTGGGCTATGTTCTGGCCAAACCCTTCGTGATGAGCGTCATCATCGGCGCGAGCCGCATGGAGCAGCTGGAGCAGAATATTGCGGCGACGCAGCTGAGGCTCGACGCCGACGATCTTGTCCGCCTCGATGATGTCAGCGCCTTGCCGGCCGAATATCCCGGCTGGATGCTGGAGCGTCAGGCTGCCGGCCGGCGCCCAGCGCCGTTCACGCCGAAAGCATAACGCGGCCAATGCCGACATCTCGGGAGCCTGTGGGCTCCCGAGCGCCAGTCAGCTCAGCCGAACGCTCTCCACGAGAAAATCGAGAAAGGCGCGCACCCGCGCCGGCAGATGCCGGCCTTGGCCGACATAGACGGCGTAGGTGGCCTCCTCGTCGCCTGGATTGAAATCCTCGAGCAGCGGCACCAGCCGGCCGGCAGCGATATCGGCCGCCACATGCCAGCGGGCCAGCCGGGCGATGCCCGCGCCCGCCAGCGCCATCAGCCGCATTGCCTCGCCATCGCTGACCAGCGTATTGCCGATGATTGGAACCATGATGGAGTTGCCGGCCGCATCGAGAAAAGGCCAGCCGTCGAGGTGCCGCATGAAACCGAAACCCATGCGGTTTTGCCTGTCGAGATCGGTCGGTGTCAGCGGCGTTCCGTGCGTTTCGACGTATGAGGGCGCCGCGACGACCACCACTGGGCTTTGCCCAAGCTTTCGCGCCATCAGCCGTGATTCGCTGAGCGGCCCGGCACGAATGGCGACGTCAGCACGTTCCGCCATCAGGTCGATGACGCTGTCGCTCAGCACCAGATCGACCGAAATCTCGGGATAGCGCTCGAGGAAGCGCGGCAGCAGCGGCATCAGCCGGTGCACTCCGAAGGGAACGTAGGTGTTGACGCGCAGCCGTCCGCGCGGTGCCGCACCCGCCGCGGCCTCCTGCTCGGCCGCCGCCATGTCGGCGAGGATGCGCAGGCCGCTTTCGTAGAACGCGGTGCCTTCCGGCGTCAGTTGCAGTTTTCGCGTCGAACGGCTGACCAGCCGCGCGCCGAGCCGCGCCTCCAGCCGCGCGATCAGCTTGCTGACCGCCGACGGCGTCATCCGCAATGCGCGTGCCGCGGCGGAAAAACTACCGTCCTCGACAACACGCACGAAGACTTCGATCTCGCCGGAGCGATTGATGTCGGGTCTAGCCATCTGTGAATCTATTTCACAGAAAATATGCCCAGCGCAAGTCTGGTTCACAATGCATGGCGACACGATCTTGCAGGTCGGAGCGCGGGACGGCGCTCCTCGCCATCGAAGTGGAAACCGCCATGCCTCTTGCTCTCTACGCCCTCGCCGCCGGTGCCTTCGGCATCGGTGTCACCGAATTCGTCATCATGGGCCTGCTGCTCGATGTCAGCAAGGATCTCGGCGTCTCGATCTCGGCCGCCGGCCAGCTCATTTCCGGCTATGCGCTTGGCGTCGTCATCGGCGCGCCGTTGTTGACCATCGCCACCGGCAACTGGCCGCGCAAGACGGTGCTTCTGGCGCTGATGGCGATCTTCACGCTTGGCAATCTCGCCTGTGCGCTGGCGCCAGGCTACTGGACCTTGATGGGCGCCCGCATCATCACCGCCTTTGCCCATGGCACCTTCTTCGGCGTCGGCTCTGTTGTCGCCACCGGACTGGTCGCACCCAACAGGAAGGCCTCGGCGATTGCGCTGATGTTCACCGGCCTGACCATCGCCAACATCCTCGGCGTTCCCTTCGGCACCTGGCTCGGCCAGGCCTTGGGCTGGAGGTCGACCTTCTGGGCGGTGACCGTGGTCGGCCTGGCGGCCTTCGCCGTCATCCTGGCTCTGGTGCCACGCAGCCAGACGGCGCCCGAAAAGAGCGACCTGCGCGCCGATCTAGCCGTCTTGCGCCGCACGCCCGTCCTGCTCGGCCTCGCCACCACCGTGCTCGGCTATGCCGGTGTCTTCGCCGTCTTCACCTACGTCGCCCCGTTGCTGACCGAGATAAGCGGCTTCAAGGAAGCGGCGGTATCGCCGATCCTGCTCGTCTTCGGTGGCGGTCTCATCGCCGGCAATCTCGCCGGCGGCAAAGTCGCCGACCGCTGGCTGGTGCCGGCAGTGCTGGGCAGTCTCGTGGTGCTGGCCGTGGTGCTCGCCACCATGACCTTCGCCATCCACAGCCAGGTGATGGCCGTGATTTATGTCGGCCTGCTCGGTGCCGCCGCCTTCGGCACCGTGGCGCCGCTGCAGATGTGGATGCTGGACAAGGCGCAAGGTGCCGGCCAGAGCCTTGCCTCGTCCTTCAACATCGCCGCCTTCAATCTCGGCAACGCGGCAGGTGCCTGGCTCGGTGGCGCGGTGATTACCGATGGCCTCGGCCTTGGTGCGCTCACCTGGGTCGCCGCCCTGCTGCCGCTCGCGGCACTCGCCGTGGCGGGACTGGCGATGCGTCTCGATCGTCCCCAGGCGCTCGGCGCGCCTGCCTCCGTCCGGTCGTGAATATCTGAACCGGATTGATTTCGACACCCTTCTTCCACACCACCAGGAGCAAGAAAATGGACTATCGACGTCTCGGTGCATCAGGCCTGAGAGTGCCCGCACTCTCGTTTGGCGCGGGAACCTTTGGCGGCTCCGGCCCACTGTTCGGCGCCTGGGGCAACAGCGACGCCAGGGAAGCGCGGCGGCTGATCGACATCTGCCTGGAGGCCGGCGTCACTTTGTTCGACACTGCCGACGTCTATTCGAACGGTGCCTCGGAAGAGGTGCTTGGCGAAGCGATAGAAGGCCGTCGCGATGCCGTGCTGATCTCGACCAAGACCTCGCTGCCGATGGGCGACGGGCCGGCCGATTACGGCTCGTCGCGTTCGCGGCTAATCAAGTCGGTGGACGCCGCGTTGAAACGTCTCGGCACCGACTACATCGACCTTTTGCAGCTACACGCCTTCGATGCCGGCACGCCGGTCGAAGAGGTGCTGTCGACGCTGGACGATCTCGTACGCGCCGGCAAGCTGCGTTATGTCGGCGTCTCCAACTTTTCCGGCTGGCAAGTGATGAAGTCGCTGGGGGAAGCCGGCAAGCACGGCTACTCGCGCTATGTCGCGCATCAGGTCTACTATTCGCTGGTCGGCCGCGACTATGAATGGGAGCTGATGCCGCTCGGCCTCGACCAGGGCGTCGGCGCTTTGGTGTGGAGCCCGCTCGGCTGGGGTCGCCTGACCGGCAAGATCCGCCGTGGTCAGGCGTTGCCGGAAAAGAGCCGGCTGCACGACACGGCAAGCTTCGGGCCGCCGGTCGAGGACGAGCATCTCTACCGGGTCATGGATGCGCTGGACGCGGTGGCCGGGGAAACCGGCAAGACCGTGCCGCAGATCGCCATCAACTGGCTGCTGCAGCGCCCGACCGTATCGTCGGTCATCATCGGCGCACGCAACGAGGAACAGCTGCGCCAGAACCTCGGCGCTGTCGGTTGGAATTTGACGCCGGAGCAGATGAAAAAGCTCGACGCGGCAAGCGAAGTCACCGCGCCTTACCCGTATTTCCCCTATCGCCGCCAGGAAGGCTTCGCCCGGCTGAACCCGCCGGCGGTTTGAGTTGGCAACCCCTGAACGGCGGCCCTGCCGCCGTTCAGTGCAAGACGAACTCGCCGTCCACCTTGCGCCATTCATTCGGCGCGATCAGCTTCTGGTGTGTGTAGCTGATCGAATGCAGCGGCCCGTCGAGCTTGGCCTTCCAGAATTCGATGAACTTGATCAGCACCGGAAAGTTCGGCGCCAGATCGTAATCCTGCCAGATGAAGCTCTGCAACAGATGCGGATGGTCGGGGAAATGATAGAGAATCTTGGCCGTGGTCAGGCCATAGCCTTTGAACATCAGGTCCATTTCGGAATGGTCGCGCATGGCAGTCCTCTTGGGTGGTCTCTGGTTGAGTCTCCTTTCCTCCCAAGGTCAGAGTGTGCGCGCCGTTGCTTAACTGTCTATTGATTTTTCCTGATCGAGAACGGGTTTTCCGCGCGAAAACATGCAGTTAGCAGCGAGCTGATCTGAGTGCTGACAGCCTTGGATAGGCCCCCTGCGGCATCCCGCCGCGCGAATCCAACGTCTAATATTGCGATGACGGACGAACTGGTAATAATGCCGCCGAATTCGCGGCAGCTTTGCTGCGATCCCGCCGGCGTTTCAAGCCGGCGGATCGGTTTGGGAGGGAAGTCCGGAATGTCCGAGGTTCATGTCCATCGCGTCCAGCCGGCGTGGAAGAAAAACGCGCTGATCGACAATGACACCTACCTGAAATGGTATGCCGACAGCGTCAAGAACCCGGACAAGTTCTGGGGCAAGCACGGCAAGCGCATCGACTGGTTCAAGCCCTACAGCAAGGTCAAGAACACCTCCTTCGATGGCAAGGTCTCGATAAAATGGTTCGAGGACGGGATGACCAACGTCTCGGTCAACTGCATCGACCGGCACCTGAAGAAGCGGGGCAACCAGACCGCCATCATCTGGGAAGGCGACAATCCCTACGACGATAAGAAGATCACCTACAACGAGCTCTACGAGCATGTCTGCCGGCTTGCCAATGTGATGAGGAAGCACGGCGTCAAGAAGGGCGACCGCGTCACCATCTACATGCCGATGATCCCGGAAGCCGCCTATGCGATGCTGGCCTGCACTCGGCTAGGTGCCATCCACTCGATCGTCTTCGGCGGCTTTTCGCCGGATGCGCTGGCCGGGCGCATCGACGATTGCAAGTCGACCTTCGTCATCACCGCGGATGAGGGCCTGCGTGGCGGCAAGCCGATCCCGTTGAAGGACAACACCGACAAGGCGATCGACATCGCCGCGAAAGCCGGAACGAAAGTTGAAAAGGTGGTGGTCGTGCGCCGCACCGGCGGCAAGACCGGCTGGGTGGCCGGACGCGACGTCTGGTACCATGACGAGGTCGCGACGGCCAGGCCTGAGTGCAAGCCGGAGAAGATGAAGGCCGAGGATCCGCTGTTCATCCTCTACACGTCGGGCTCGACCGGCAAGCCGAAGGGCGTGCTGCACACCACCGCCGGCTACCTCGTCTACGTCTCGATGACGCACCAATATGTCTTCGACTACCATGACGGCGATATCTACTGGTGCACCGCCGATGTCGGCTGGGTGACCGGCCACAGCTACATCGTCTACGGCCCGCTCGCCAACGGCGCCACCACGCTGATGTTCGAAGGCGTGCCGAACTATCCGTCGCAGTCGCGCTTCTGGGACGTCATCGACAAGCACAAGGTCAACATCTTCTACACCGCGCCGACGGCGCTGCGCGCGCTGATGGGCGCCGGCGATGCGCACGTCACCAAGACGTCGCGCAAATCGCTGCGCGTGCTGGGTTCGGTCGGCGAGCCGATCAACCCGGAAGCCTGGGAGTGGTATTTCAACGTCGTCGGCAACGGCAAGGTGCCGATCGTCGACACCTGGTGGCAGACCGAGACCGGCGGCATCCTGATCACGCCGCTGCCTGGCGCCACCGATCTCAAGGCAGGTTCGGCGACGCGGCCGTTCTTCGGCGTCAAGCCGCAACTGCTCGACGGCGAAGGCAAGGTGCTGGAGGGTGCCGCCGACGGCAATCTGTGCATCACCGATTCCTGGCCCGGCCAGATGCGCACCGTCTATGGCGATCACGACCGCTTCATCCAGACCTATTTCTCGACCTATAAGGGCAAGTACTTCACCGGCGACGGCTGCCGCCGCGACGCCGACGGCTATTATTGGATCACCGGCCGCGTCGACGACGTCATCAACGTCTCCGGCCATCGCATGGGCACGGCAGAAGTCGAATCCGCGCTTGTCAGTCACGACAAGGTTTCGGAAGCCGCCGTCGTTGGCTATCCGCACGACATCAAGGGCCAGGGCATTTATTGCTACGTCACGCTGATGGCCGGCGAGCAGCCGAGCGAGGAATTGCGCAAGGAGCTCATCGCCCATGTCCGCAAGGAGATCGGTGCCATCGCTTCGCCCGACAAGATCCAGTTCGCGCCCGGCCTGCCCAAGACGCGCTCGGGCAAGATCATGCGCCGCATCCTGCGCAAGATCGCCGAGGATGATTTTTCGGCACTCGGCGACACCTCGACGCTGGCCGACCCGGCCGTCGTCGACGATCTGATCGCCAACCGGCAGAACAAGAAGGCTTGATCCAAACCAGGACTGCACTTGCACGGTCGGTCGATCGTCCGGCCAGCATCGAGGTCGGCGACACGATGAGAGTCCTGTAAGCTACCGGTACAAATCCGCCCGCGTCGGCGGCAGCCCGCTTGGACCACGCGCGCGCTTGGTCACGACGGTCTGGAAAATCTGCGCCGAGGCGCGCTCGAAAGTGATCGAACAGCCGGTCAGGTAGAGCAGCCACAGGCGTGCCTTCGGCTCGCCCACCTCGGCGATTGCCTCTGCGAAACGTGCACGCAATCGCTCGGCCCACAACCTGCAGGAGCGGGCATAGTGCTCGCGCAGGTTCTCGACATCGTAGACAAGAAAACCATGCGCTTCGAGATTGCCGAGCGTCATGCCGATTGTGTCGAGTTCACCGCCGGGGAAGATGTATTTGATCAGGGCCTTGTATTCCGGCCCCTTGCGCAGGGTCTTTTTCATGTCGCCCTTGCTGCGCCTGGTGATGGCGTGATGCAGGTAGATGCCGCCCGGATTGAGCAGGCGATGAACGGTCGAGAAATAAGCGGCATGGTTGGCAAGGCCGAGATGCTCGAACATGCCGATTGACGATATCTTGTCGAACGAGCCGGAGAGTTCCGTATAGGATTTTATCTCGATGGTGATGCGGTCCTCCAGCCCCTCGGCGCGGATGCGCTCACGGGCAAGACTGGTCTGCGCCTCCGACAGCGAGACACCATGGCCGATGACGCCATAGTTCTTCGCGGCATGGATGAGCATCGCTCCCCAGCCACAGCCGATGTCGAGCAGTCTTTCTCCGGGCTTCAGCCGGAGCTTGCGACAGATGTGGTCGAGCTTGTCGATCTGCGCTTGATCGATGCTGTTGGCGAAATCTTTGAAGTAGCCGCAGCTGTAGACCATGCGCTCGTCGAGGAAGAGCCGATAGAAAGCGTTCGAAATGTCATAGTGATGCTGGATCGCTTCCTGGCTTGAACCGCTGACGAAGGGATTGCGTCCTGAAAGATCGGTCCGCGCCGTCATCTGTTTCCTTGAAAACAGCACTGCCGGCAGGTCCCGCAGGATCGCCAGCTTCGGCAATGTCTTCAACTTCGTCCTGAGTTTGCCTTGCGAGGGCAAGGCGTAGAAATCGAACAGCGATCCCTCTTCGATGTCGACGGTCTTGGATATCCACATTTCGATCAGCGTCGAGAAGGTGGGGTGGCGGACCATCTGCCAGACGATGTCCTGGTCGTTGATGGTGAGCACCGGGCCGGTGACCGGGCCGATCCGTTCGCCGGTCCACAATCTGACCGCGAAGCCTGGCTTCAGCGTCTCGATGATCGTTCGAACGATCCGAGCTGCCTTGTCGGCTGCCTCCATGACAATCCTCCCTCCCTTCTAGCTTGGTCAGGTTGAGTTTGCCCGTCAGACCGGTCGGTCGCAATCCCGCGGAAAACCCGCTGGCGCCTTTTTCAACACGACGCCTTGCCATTTCCCAAATGAGACCCCATCATCTCGGAGTGTTCAACAAATCGAAAGGAGGTGATCCGATGTCGAGTGATTTCGTTTTCCAGAACGTGGCCTCAGCGGATTGCACTTTCGGGAAGCAGTCTTCCCGTTAAGGCGCGAGATGCGCGGCGGGTGACCTGTGTCATCGCCATAGGGCCGCGCCACGGACGGAAACACGGAAGGCCGCCAGCTTCGCAAGAAGCGGCGGCCTTTTCCTTTTTGCGGATTACTGGGTCAACATGACCTTTTCGGTGTTGCGGATGATTTCCTGAAAGGCGGAGTCCAATTCTGCTCCGGTGGAAACTTCGAAGAAATGTCTCTTGGCGGCGGAGACGTCCTTCGATGAACAGTCCTTCAGCACCGCCTTGGCCTGGTCGCGCTCGGTTGCCGACATGTCCTTGTCGTTCAGATCGAAGCCGATGGTGAAAATCTCGATGCCGTCGCTTTTCATGTTGCCGCACAGCGTCTCGGCGTTGCCGCGCGCAAGGCTGCCTTGGCTGTTGTAGCTGCTCCCGACGCCGGCGAAGGCGGTGTTGAATTGGCCATCGGTCATCAGGATCGCTACCTTGGCGATCTTCTTCGGATCGGCATCCGAGGCGCCTTTGCCCAGACCGGCATTGTTGATCGCAGTGCGCCATTGCGGCGACAGCATATAATAGGTCCACTGAATGGCGATTGCGCCGGCCGTGTAACCATCGGCCCGGAAGGCGTCGATCGAATCCAGCAATGCGCTGGACTCGGCGGTCAGCGGGATCACTTTCGCATCAGGGCACCTGTTCATTCCCCCGCCACCGAGATGATCATCCCGGTTGACCAGGGCGTAATATTTCTTGCCGTTCCCGTCTGCCCGAACCGTGTCCGGGCCGTCGGCGCTCAAATCCGCATCGCCGTTTTTGTCCTTGCGCTCCGTGGCGCAATTATCCGGGTGCGGCATCGCCGCGCCAACAATGGAGATGTAGTCGTTGAAGGACGGCAGCAAGTTTTTGCCAGTCTTGGCGACGAGAAGCGAACCGCCGGCGACCGGCGGTAGCTCGGAACTCCCTTGCTTCTCGGCATAGACGTTTTCAGCCAGCTTGCCGGCATTCACGCCAGATGCGTACGGCACAATCGCGACGCGAACGCGGGGGTTCTTCGGATCCTGGTTCCGGAGCATGGTCTGGACGGCGTTTTTCGCAGCTGCTTTCAGATCGCCGATCTTGTCGACGTTGCCCCGCTTCGCCATCGATCCTGTTATGTCGAGCATCATCGCCACTTCGATGGTCTTGTCCGAATAGAGCGCCGTCGTGGAAGCGGCGACGCGTCTCGTATCGCTCATGCCGAAAATCGGGAAGAACAAGGCAACATCGACATGGGCATCCACTTGGACCGTCTTGGCGGTCTTGTCGACGATCAGCCGGTCAAGGACGACCTGGCCAGCTTGTAGAATTCCGGCGCTATCGTTGGCGTCGAGAAAAGCCTTCACCGAATTGTTGGCATCGGCTTCCTTGATGACCCCAGTGGTCAGGTCGCGTGCCGTCGATGTCACCGCGGCGTCGACCACGCCTTGGAGGCTCGATTTGGCATTGTAGAGCTGCGAGATGTTGACCGAAAAGCCCGCAGCCAGCGCCAAGACCGAGGCGCTAAGGCCGAACAGGACTGCGAAATTTCCACCGCGATCCCCGGCGAACCCGCCGACCGCTTGAACAAGACCCCCGTAATTCCGCATCCTACAGCCCCCGCTTGCCTCGGCCTCGTCGCCGCAGACAAGGCAATGCAGGATTCCCGCCGGACGACGCCGCTTGGCCCCGAAAGCACGCCCACCCTTCAGCAAGACGTTGTTTTTGCTTGATTTCGTCCTTTGCGAAGGTGAATGACTGGTAAACAGAACAACGCGCGCTGCGGCTGCGTTTACGAGCTGGTTACCATCCTCGAGACGAGCCAATCGAAGAAGGCTCAACGACGTCCTGTTGCGGCACAGGGCCTCTGTGCCGAAGCGGACCAGCTGTTCCGAAACCGCAGCATGCGAAATGGTCGGTCCGACGCCTCGCGACTAGGCCAGCATCTGCGCGCTGACGGTCCTGTCGATGCCGCGATAGGGCGGGTTGAACAGATTGCCTTCCTGTTCGTAGGTCCACACCTTGAACAGGCTGAGCCGGTGCGGGCCGAAGCTGTGCAGCAGCGGCACGTCGGTGGCGTCGCGGCCGCGCGCGATAACGACGCGACCGATCCTCGGCATGTTGTGGCGGGGATCGAACGTGTACCACTTGCCGTCGAGGAACGCTTCCAGCCATGCCGAGAAATCCATCGGCGCCGGATCGATCGGCACGCCGATGTCGCCGAGATAGCCGTTCACATAGCGCGCCGGAATGTTCATGCAGCGGCACAGCGTGATCGCCAGATGAGCGTAGTCGCGGCAGACGCCGACGCGCTCCTCATGCGCCTGGGCCGCGGTGCGGGTCGAGCGCGCATAGCCGTAGCCGAACGACAACCGGTTGTGGACATAATCGACGATGGCTTGCACGCGCGCCCAACCAGGCGGGATGTCGCCGAAGAGCTGCCAAGCCAGGTCACTCAGATGATCTGTCTCGCAATAGCGGCTGCCCAGGAGATAACCGAGCACCTCGTCCGGCAGGTCCGCCACCGGCACTTCCCTGGCCACTGTGTTGACCTCGTCCGTCTCGCCGCTGTCCTCGATGACCGCGTCGTAGAGGATGCGAAAGCCGCCAGCGGGCGCGGTGAAGCGGCGGCAGCCATTGCCGTACGGATCGTGATAGAGCCTGGTCGACACGGCAGGCGATGTCAGCAGCCGCGTCTGCCGCTTGATGTCGGCCTGCCTGTCCTTGTGGATCTCGAGCAGCGAAATCACCGGGGTGGCCGCAGTACATTCGATGGCGATTTCGTAGCCGAGCCGGATCAGCATCGCAGTCCCCCTTCGATTATCGCGGAAAGCAGTTTGTTGGAACGCGACGGAACGGCCTGTGGTTCCCATTGGGACGTCGCCTTTTCAACAAAACAGCCAGCTCGCGAATGGTTCGCCCAGCCATTTCCCTCGTAGGCTATCGGTGGCGAACCTACTGACCAAGACTTAGACCTACTGACCAACGTTGGAATGAGGTCCGCCCGACGGGACCGCGCCAGCGGTCGAGGTGACGAAGAACAAAGTGCCGGCGATGGCGCGGCTGGGTGCCGCTGTTATGAATATGGTGACGGTTGACCGTGGAGTTCTGTGACCTAGCTTAAAGCTCAGGATGGACCGGCCACGGCCGGAAATGATGGAACGGTACGCAAGATTTCTCGGGACGTTGGGATGCGGAGGCACTGGGCTGGAGGGACCTCGAGGCAAGTGACAAGTTCGCGAGCGATCCAAGGCTTGGCCAGCGCCAAGGTGAGGGCCAAAACACCGCTTCACGAGCTTAAGAATACACGCAAGACCGCACGGGCAAGCCAATGCCAAATTATCTTGCTGAGATTTACGCAGACGACGCAGAGATTGCCGTACTGGGCGCGATAGCATTACTTGCGTCAATAGGCATCTATCTTGTGCTTCGGCGCATCGTCATCGGAGTGCAAAGGCGACGTCGCCTAAAACCAGATGCCGACCTAAGCGAAGGCATATCCTATCCTCCCGGGCAGGCTCCTTGGGACTGGCAATGCCCGGTCGACCCTGCGACCGAGCGTGTACCTTCTTCTCAGCTTGCAGCTCTCTCAGACACGGCACACCCGAATGTTCGGCCCTCGAATGCCAATTACCAGCAGTTCGGGGTGCGGGTCGAACATTTCGACGCAAGTTCCGAAGCTTGCGCGCGCTCGTCAATGGCCCAGACCAGAGCTTTTGCCTCCGCAACCCCGCAATCCGGTCGACTTGCGACATCCATCAGAGAAATCGCTGACTATGTTTATAGGCAGGCGGCGGTCAATTTTGCCGCTCTAAGCGAACCGGTGTTGTGGATTCTGAGCCGTGCGCCGACACAATTAGCCTTCGCGGAACGCGGGAAGCGAATCAGTGGGTCAGGGTCCGCATGGGACCAATTGCGTCGCAAGGCTGCTCAGTCGGTCAATCCGGCGCATCGCGGTTTGAAGACCACAGCTCAAACGGGACGATCCAGCCTGGATCCCGACCCGGCCATCGCGACGGCTTCACCCTCTCGCGTTATCAGGCCGATCGGTCTTGTACTCCGTTTGGGCGCCGCAATCTGTCTGGCCGTGCCGCTTGGCTATGCGATGACGAGACAAAACTGGATCGAAAGAGCCCCCGCCATTTCGCCGGCGCAAGGCCACGCCAATCCGGAACCTTCGCGATCCTTCGAGCTTCCGGCGAGTGCTGCGCTAGGCATGCATGGACCAGCCCAGGGAGACGGGCGCACGAGTGTCGAATTGCTCAATTCCGATCTTAAGGCTACTCGGGCGCAAATCGGGGCAGCTCGTGCTCAGGCAGCCGCTGCGAGGGAATTGGCCGGCCAGGAGCAGCGGGCGGCGGAAGGCGAGCGCGCCAGGAGCGCCGCTCTGCAGCAAGCGCTCCTCGATTCGAGCAAGCAGATCGACGCGCTGAGGGCGACCATGGCAGCCGCCGACAATGCACGCGAGGAACGAATGCGCAACGAACTCGCGGCAGCTCGAACCCTTGACGCATTTCGACGCATTGCGGGAGATGCCCGTACGCTGCTGCGCGAGACCGCCAACTATGTTTTTGTGGAGATGCCCGCTGCTCATCTGGAGCGTCAGCGATCGGAGCGGCTGGCGCGCGATTTATCGCGAGCGCGGGCGCAAATTGAACAGCTCGAGATCGAGACCGCCAAGGATCGTGCCAAGGCCAAGGTTTCGCTGGCGCAAGCGAGCGGAATGCTCGATGAGGAGCGCCGGAAGTCTGCGGATCTTCGTGGCGATCTCGCCAAAGTCAAACTGTCCAATGCCGCGCTCGTGAAGCGCGCGGACGCGGCTGAGCAGGGACGGACCGGTGCAGTCACAGCGAGAGAGCGTGCTGAACAGACTGCAGCCGAGACGGCACGGGCTCTGGACCGAGAACGCGCTGCAGCAGTTTCGATCCATGAGGATCTCGACAGAGTTCGCCGCGAGCGCGACGCCGCCCGAGCACTCGTGGCAGGGGTCGCCGACTTGAAGACGGCTCTGGACAAGCAACGTGAAGCCGCTGCTACTCTTGCCCGCGACTTGGCCGCCGCACGCGCCGACAATGACAGGCTCAGGACTGAGCGTCCCAGCGCGCAGATCGAGCCGCCGCTGAGGACGCGTTCTGCCCGCGCAGCAGCCGCGACCGGCCAAGTGAAGGCTGTCAGCCAGAAGACTGCACGCAGCAAGGTTCGCAATCCATCGCGGATGACCAGCGTGCGTTCCATCACACTTCCCTATTCGCTCAGGCCGAGACAAGCGACGTTGGAGTGATTTCCAAAACGACTGCGCGATCCCTCTTTGAGGCCCCGAAGGTCATAGCTACGCCGTAGGCCAGGATGAATCATCTCTTTCGAATTCGTCCTGCTCCCGTCGGCGAGGAGTTCTGTGCCATGCGCTATGTCAGTCCGATCACGCTGCCTGTCGCATTCAATTCGCATTTGATCGGCGCCCGCCGCGTCTCTACGTTGCTTTGCCGTACATAGTCGATGCTGACCTCAATGGGAGCCGAGATCGTATCTGGGCTCAGGCGATGTATGAAACCTGCGCTGCTGACGCGCACGCTGGTCGCACCGAACGGAGCGGCGGCCGACTCGATTGCATCATGGCAGGCGCGAACGACTTTATTCGGGACGCCCGGCCGCGCTACGATTGGACTGACCGTTGATGAATTGTTGCTGTCGCTGGAAGGCTGCAGGGTGGGCGGGAGGCCGAGCGGCTGTCCGCGGTCTGCGGACGGGACGATACTGGCCGTAGTTGGCGCTCCTACGGTCGTTGTAGTGGTACCGGTCTCGCCGTCGTCCGGCGGTGAACTGCCGCTGGGGCTGGGGTCGCCGCCAAGCCCTTTCTGCGGGCCGCCGTTGCGGCCTTCGCTGCGATGGCTGCCAGCGCCATGGCTTCCGCCATCAGTGCCTCCACCATTGTCAGCATGATGGCCGCCAGCGCCTTGCCCTCGGCCGTTCTGGTCGCCGGCTGCAGCGCCTGCGCCAGCTATCGCGATGGAGCAAACGACTGCGAGAAATGCCCAGCTGTATCCACGGTATTGACGCAAGACGACCTCCATAGGTGTGTCGGTCTGACCGTTCCGAGGCATGCAGTCAGAACGGCACAACCGCCGCTGCCCCCAAAAGGCAAACTCGCGAGTAATGCGCCCAGGGGGGCAATTAGGGGAGGAGTCCGGCGTAGCAAGGTCCCGGTTGCGCAATGTTGAGCCGACCTGGAGGAGTTAGCTATTCCAACTTTGCGGAGGGACCATCGAAAAGGTGACCCTCGCGCCTTCCCATAAGGATGCTGCGACGTTAGGTTCGGCGACCGCCACAAGCACTCCGGTGACTCAAGGAATACCATGTTCGCAGGCAGAAAATTCGCGGCCTTCCTCTTCGATATGGATGGCACGCTCATCAATTCCATCGCCTCTGCGGAGCGAGTGTGGAGCGATTGGGCACGCCGCCAGGGTCTGGACGTCGCCGCCTTCTTGCCGACGATCCATGGCGTGCGCGCGATCGAGACCATCACCGGCCTGGCACTCCCAGGCGTCGACCCGGCGCACGAGGCTGATCTGCTGCTGAAGGCCGAGGCGGCCGATCTGGATGGCATTCTCCAGATCGCCGGCGCCGTGGCGTTTCTCGATGCGCTGCCGCCCGAGCGCTGGGCGATCGTGACCTCCGCGCCACGCGAGTTGGCGCTGTTGCGCATGAAGGCTGCCAGCATCCCTGTCCCGGCCGTCATCGTCGCGGCGGAAGATGTTTCCCGCGGCAAGCCGGCGCCCGATTGCTTCCGGCTTGGCGCGGAGCGGCTCGGCTTCGACGCGCGCGACTGCCTTGTGTTCGAGGATGCTCCGGCTGGCATCGCCGCCGCCGAGGCAGCAGGAGCCGCGGTCATGGTCATCAATGCCACGCACCAGCATCCGTTGCAAACGCAGCATGCCGCAATCGCCGGCTACGACATGATCGGCATCACCTTGGACGAAGATGGCTGGATCGCGCTCGAGCCGCAGCGCAGCGCCGCTTAGGGTGTGTTGAGATTCAGGTCAGGCCGAGTCGAAAGCGGTGGTTTCCGAGAACCGGAGCGGAGCGTACCTAAAGTACGTGAGCACCGGAAGCGCAGGGAACCGCCGTTTGCAGACCGGCATCACCTGAATATCAACATACCCTTAGAAGTCGCTGGTCAGGCCCTTTACCTCCCAATCGCCATAGCGACCGGGCTCCTTGCCGCCGCGGCCGCCGATTTCCTTCGGCGCCGCTGCTTCCTTCTCCAGATATTCTATACGTCTTGCTTCGGCTTCCGCGAGCGCACGTCTGGCTTCCGGCGTCAGTGCCTTTGGCGCGACGTCATCGCCGGGGTCGACATCGGTTTTGCTGGGCTCGTCGTTCATGCGATATTTCCAGTGGATTGAAACAGGACCAGGCGTTTCCCATCATATAGCGATGAACCTACAACGATCGACCCTTTTTCGCTCCCATCTGGACAGGAGCAGACGATGAACACACTTCGCACCGCCATGCTTCTTGCCGCGATGACGGCACTGTTCATGGGCGTCGGCTTTTTGATCGGCGGAACCGGCGGCATGATGATCGCGCTGCTGATCGCCGCCGGCACCAATCTGTTCAGCTACTGGAACGCCGACAAGATGGTGCTGTCGATGAACCGCGCCGTCGAGGTCGACGAAAGGACCGCCCCCGAATATTACGCCATCGTCCAGTCGCTGGCCAAACAGGCCGGCCTGCCGATGCCGAAGACCTACCTGATCGACAATCCGCAGCCGAACGCCTTCGCCACCGGCCGCAATCCGCAGAACGCGGCGGTCGCTGCGTCCACAGGTCTGTTGCAGGCTTTGACGCATGAAGAGGTCGCGGCTGTCATGGCGCACGAACTCGCCCACGTGCAGCACCGCGACACGCTGACCATGACGATCGTCGCCACCTTCGCCGGCGCCATCTCGATGCTCGGCAATTTCGCCTTCTTTTTTGGCGGCAGTCGCGACAACAACAACCCGTTCGGCTTTGTCGGCGTGCTGGCGGCGATGATCGTGGCACCCTTTGCCGCGATGATCGTGCAGATGGCGGTCAGCCGGACCCGCGAATACGAGGCCGACCGGCGCGGTGCCGAAATCTGTGGACACCCCCTCTGGCTAGCATCGGCCCTTGACAAGATCGCCCGCGGCGCCGAACGCATCCGCAACCCCGATGCCGAGCGCAATCCGGCGACCGCGCATCTCTTCATCATCAATCCTCTTTCCGGCGAGCATATGGACAGTCTGTTTTCCACCCACCCGAACACAGAAAACCGCATCTCTGCTCTCCAGGCGATGGCGCAGCAGATGCAAGGCGGCGGCACTCAAGTTCCTCGCCGGGCCCAGACGCCGCGAGCCGACGAACAGCGGCCATCGGGCCCATGGGGACAAGCCGCGCAGCCCGAACAGCCGGCGGAACCCGCCAAGCCGAAATCCAACCCATGGGGTCGCAACCCGACCGGGCCCAAGGGCCGGTGGTCGTGAGCGTGGCGGACCGAGGGCCGCGACGCACGGTTTCAGGTGACCAGGAACACAGAGGCGGCGGCGACATCGTTGCCGGCCTTGCCGCCCGCAAAGCCGCCGCACGACTGCTTGCCGCCGTCATCGACGCAAGGACACCTCTGGACGGGTTGACCGACCACGAGAACGGCCATCCGCAATACAAGGCGCTAGACCTACGCGACCGCGGCCTCGTGCGCGCCATTCTGGTTACAGCACTGCGCTATCGCATGACCATATCAGGGCTGCTGGCGCGGCGCCTGGAGAAGCCGCTGCCACCCAACGCGACCGCGCTGTCGCACATATTGCATGTCGCGGCTGCACAGATCCTGTTCCTCGACATTCCCGACAGCGCCGCAGTCGACCTGGCCGTGACCCATGCCAAGTCCGATCCGCGCACGGTGCGCTTCTCCGGCCTGGTCAACGGCGTGCTGCGCACGTTGGCGCGTGCCAAGGAAACGGAACTTCCTGCCGCTCTCGCCGCTACCGACGAAGCGCCCAAATGGTTTTCCGACCGGCTGAAGGCAACTTACGGCAATGACAAGACCCGACAGATCCTGGCAGCCCACCGCGTCGAGGCGCCGGTCGACTTTTCGGTCAAGGCGGATCCCAAGCTTTGGGCCGAAAAGCTCGGCGGCATCGTCCTGCCGACCGGCACGGTCCGGGTGGAAAGGCTTGCCGGGCCCGTCACCGAACTGCCCGGTTTCGCCGACGGGGCCTGGTGGGTCCAGGACGCCGCGGCCAGTCTGCCGGCCCGATTGTTCGGCGATGTCAGCGGGCTTCATGTTGCCGATCTCTGCGCGGCCCCCGGCGGCAAGACCGCACAGCTCATTCTTGCCGGCGCCAAGGTTACCGCCGTCGATACCTCGAAGAACCGGCTGGTGCGGCTAACGCAAAACCTCGACCGTCTCGGTCTGTCCGCCGAGATCGTCCAGGCCGACCTGCTCAAATACGAGCCGAAGGAATTGTTCGACGCCGTTCTCCTCGACGCGCCCTGCTCGTCGACCGGTACGGTGCGGCGGCATCCCGACGTGCCATGGACCAAGACGGCCGCCGATGTGGAAAAACTCGCGGACCTGCAACGCAGGCTGCTCGCCCGCGCCGTCACGCTGGTGAAACCCGGCGGCAGGATAGTCTTTTCGAACTGTTCGATCGACCCGCTCGAAGGCGAGGACCTCTATCGCGCCTTTCTGGCCGGCACGGCTGGAATAGCCAACGATCCGGTGCAGCAAGGCGAAATCGCCGGCATCGATCCATTCCTGACGCCGCACGGCACGCTGCGCACCACGCCCGCCGACCTCGATCTTGGTTCGCCCGGGATCTCCGGTCTCGACGGCTTCTTCGCGGCTCGTATCCGCCGAGCCGGCTAAGCATCTAACTGCCCGGAGTTACCGGCATTTTGGCGACGATCGGGGTCAAAACCGGGTGAACCGGCATCGTGCCGTGGAATTCGCCTTCGCACGAGTCTTGCAATCATGTAAACTCGACGTCGGGGTATTGGACGATCAGGAGGGGTTTTGGCACTTGCTGCCAGCAGCACGACGCGTCTGTGGACGCTTGTCGCGAAGGAGTTTTGGCGCAAAACGCGCCGGCGCCTGCGTGCCGGGCCGGTCTACCGCTGGCGCTATTTTGGCCGCACGCCGGAACGTGTGCTGATCGCACCGCCGGACCTGCGCCTCGCCGACCCGCAGATCGCACTTGAGATCTACTATGGGCGCTATCCCCTGTCGGGGCATCTGGTCGAGACCGGCGGCAAGTCGCCTTTCCAGATCAACGTGCCCAATCATGGCTGGCAGAAAACGCTGCACGGGTTTCGCTGGCTGCGCCACATGCGCGCCGCCGGGACCGAGCTTGCCGCCGCCAACGCCCGCGCCCTGGTTTCCGACTGGATCGTTATTCATGGCAGCCATATTTCCGGCGTCGCCTGGGAGCCCGGCACCGCCGCCAAGCGCATCATCGCCTGGCTGCAGCACTCCTCGGTCGTGTTGCAGGGGGCCGAGTTCCCCTTTTACCGCGCCTTCCTGAAATCGCTCGCCGTCCAGATCCGCTACCTCAGGTCGATGGCGCGCGAGATGCCGGACGGCAAGGACAGGCTGCGTGCCCGCATCGCGCTCGCTTTCGCGGCCTTGTCCCTGCCGGCGCCGGCATCGGCGCTGCGCGGCGCGACCCGCAATCTTGCCACGGAACTCGACCGCCAGATCCTGGCCGACGGCGGGCATATTTCGCGCAATCCAATGGTCGTCCTGGAAATCCTCGCCGACCTTCTGCCGCTGCGGCAAACCTATGCCAATCAGGCGGAAACACCGCCGCAGGCGCTGATCGGCGCCATCGACCGCATGCTGCCGGCGCTGCGCTTCTTTCGCCATCAGGACGGCAGCCTCGCCCGCTTCAACGGCATGGGCGCCACCATCCACGACCGCATCGCCACCATCCTGCGCCACGACGACACCGCCGGCGCGCCGTTGCTGCATGCGCCGCATTCCGGTTATGAGCGCCTGTCGATGGGCGGGGTGACGGTCATCGCCGACACCGGCCTGCCGCCGCCGATCGACGTGTCCAACGCCGCACATGCCAGCTGCCTCGCCTTCGAACTGTCGTCCGGGCGCCAGCACTATATCGTCAATGCCGGCATCGACACCTATGGTGCGGCTGAATTCCGGCCGCTGGCGCGCGCCACCGCCGCGCACTCGACCGCCACCATCAACGATACCTCGTCGGCACGCTTCAGCCATTCGCTGCGTGTCAACGACCTGCTCGGTTCGCCGCTGATCGGCGGCCCCCAGCATGTGCAATGCAAGCGCATTGACCAGAAGGGTGTTCAGGGGTTCATCGCTCGCCATGACGGTTATGTCGTGCGTTTCGGTTTTCTGCATGAGCGCGAACTGACGCTCTCCTCGAACGGCAATGTGCTGGTCGGCAGGGATCGCTTCCAGCGGCCCGGCAATGCGTCGATCCGCAACAACGGCCGCGACTTCGTCACCGTCCGCTTCCACGTCCACCCCGACATCAACCTGTTGCAGGACGAGCATGATCGCCTGGTGATGACCGCCGATCAGGCCGACAACTGGGTATTTACTTGCGCCGAAGTGGTGCCGGAGGTTGAGGAATCGATCTATTTCGCCGGTCTTGGCGGCCCGCGCCGCAGCCGCCAGATCGTGCTTGCCTTCAAGGCCTCGGAAGTTGCCGAAGTCCACTGGCAGCTGACGCGCACCAGCATCGCCGGTTACCCGGAAAACAACTGAGCCTGCCGTGCGAAAGCAGCCGGCCCGCTCAAGCTTGCTGCGGGACACCGAAAGCATCGTAAGTGGTGAGCGAGGGCGGACCGGCGAATGCGAAGCGGATCTTGTCGACCATCGCCGCCGCCTGGCCGCTTCGGTCATAGCGCTCGGCATCCTCGACGGTGCTCCACACTGTGATCGCCATGAATGTGTCGCTCGCCTGATGTTGCTGCAGCAGCACGGCGCTGATGTTGCCGCTTGCGGCGCGGATGGCGGGGATCGCCTCGGTTTCATAGATCGCCCGCAATTGCTCGGTCGTGTCCGGCAACGCCTTGAATTGGCCAACGCGCACAAACGCCATCAATTCTTCTCCTCCACCAGCAAGACAAGCTTATATATGGGCCAGCAAATTGCATACGAAAACGTCGGCGCTTGATTTCCGGGCGTCATGTGCTACGGCCCCCGGATGCTTCAAATCAAGTCGTGAAAGGCCGCCAGCCATGGCCGTCGCCGCCAAGAACATTCCAGCACCTGACCTCGTTCCGGTGCGTCGCGCCCTGCTCTCCGTTTTCGATAAGACAGGCCTTCTCGATTTCGCCAAAGCGCTGGCAGCGGCCGGTGTCGAACTGGTCTCGACCGGCGGCACGGCAAAGGCGATCGCCGAGGCCGGCCTCGCCGTGCGCGACGTCTCCGAGCTAACCGGTTTTCCCGAGATCATGGATGGCCGGGTCAAGACCTTGCATCCCAGCGTGCATGGCGCGCTGCTTGGCGTGCGCGACGACCCGGATCATGTGGCTGCAATGCGCAAGTACGGTATCGAGCCGATCGATCTCGTGGTGTCCAATCTCTATCCGTTCGAGGAGGTCCGCCGCTCCGGCGCCGATTACGCCTCGATCGTCGAGAACATCGACATTGGCGGACCGGCAATGATCCGCGCCTCGGCCAAGAACCACGCCTATGTCGCCATTGTCACCGATCCCGGCGACTACGCCTCGGTGCTGAACGCGCTGGAAATGAACATCGGCTCGCTGTCGCTGGATTTCCGCAAGAAGCTGGCGGCCAAGGCCTTTGCCCGCACCGCCACCTATGACGCGGCAATCTCCGGCTGGTTCGCCGAAGCGCTTGAGATCGAGCACCCGACATGGCGCGCCTTCGGCGGCAAGCTGGAAGAGGTCATGCGCTACGGCGAGAACCCGCATCAGAGCGCCGGCTTCTACCTCAATGGCGACAAGCGGCCCGGCGTCGCCACGGCGCAGCAGTTGCAGGGCAAGCAGCTCTCCTACAACAACATCAACGACACCGACGCCGCCTTCGAACTGGCCGGCGAATTCGATCCCGACCGTTCCGCCGCGGTTGCCATCATCAAGCACGCCAACCCGTGCGGCGTCGCCGAAGGCATCTCGCTGAAGGCGGCCTACGCCAAGGCGCTGGCCTGCGATCCGGTCTCGGCCTTCGGCGGCATCGTCGCTGTGAATCGGATCCTCGACGCCGCGGCCGCCGCAGAAATCGTCAAGACCTTCACCGAGGTGATCATCGCGCCCGGCGCGACCGACGAGGCAGCGGCAATCGTCGCGGCAAAGAAAAATCTGCGCCTGCTGGTCACCGGCGGCCTGCCGGACCCGCGCACGTCAGGCACGACGGTCAAATCAGTCGCCGGCGGGCTGCTCGTCCAGTCCCGCGACAACGCCGTCGTCGACGACCTGGAGCTGAAAGTAGTGACCAGGCGCGCGCCGACGCCGGCCGAAATGGCCGACCTCAAATTCGCCTTCCGCGTCGCCAAGCATGTTAAGTCCAACGCCATCGTCTACGTCAAGGATGGCGCCACCGTCGGCATCGGCGCCGGCCAGATGAGCCGGGTCGATTCCTCACGCATAGCCGCGCGCAAGGCGCTCGACGCCGCCGAGGCCGCGGGCCTTGCCGAACCGCTGACCAAGGGCTCGGTCGTCGCTTCCGACGCCTTCTTCCCCTTCGCCGACGGACTGCTGGCCGCAATCGCCGCCGGCGCCACTGCCGTCATCCAGCCTGGCGGCTCGATGAACGACAAGGACGTGATCGCCGCCGCCGACGAGCACGGCATCGCCATGGTGTTTACGGGCGTCAGGCATTTCCGGCATTAGCTGCCTTACCCTCCCCCTTGTGGCCCACAAGGGGGAGGGTAAACTCACTCCGCCGGCCGGTCCGCCGGATAAGGCGTCTTGATCAGGATCGCCATGCCGAGGCCAAGGAACAGCGCGATCACGGCCATGCCGAGGCGCGCCGAGCCACTGGCGAGGGTGACGGACGCGACCATGAACGGCGCCAGGAAACTGGTCGCTCGCCCGGCCAGCGCATAAATGCCGAAATAGCGGCCGGATTCGGCGGCGGTAACGCTGCGCGCCATGTAGGAACGCGACGACGCCTGCACCGGCCCGAAAGCCACGCCAATCAACAGGCCGAAGAAGATGTAGGCCTTTTCCGCCGCCGTGCCGAACAAGCCGCCACTGTCTGGCCCGGGCATCATCCAGAGGCCGAACAAAGTGTAGCCCGGTCCGGTCGAGACGATGCCGATCGTGGCGATGCCGAGCAGGACCAGTGAGATCATCACGATGGTTTTTGAGCCAAGCGCCGTGTCGAGACGCGCCGCAACAAGGCAGCCGAAGATGGCGACGACATTGAGAATGATGCCGAAAATGCCGATCTCGGTGATCGACCAATGGAACATTGCAGCCGCAAACGTACCACCCAGCGCCAGCAGAGCGTTGACGCCGTCCTGATAGATCATGCGGGCGACAAGGAAGCGGAAGATACCGCTGCGCTTGCGCACCTCGCTCAGTGTTGCTTTCAACTCAGCCAACCCCTCTCGCACCGCCGGGCCGATCGGCAGCCCCTTGAGGGCGTCGGGCGTGAAAAAGAACATTGGCAGGATGAACAGGAAGTACCAGCCGGCCGACAGCGGCCCGGTGGCGCGGGCGTCTTCGCCGAGCTTCGGGTCGAGCCCGAACAGCGGGTCGATGCCGATGATCGTCTTGCCCGTCTCCGGCGAACCGGCCAAGCTGGCGACGACGAAGATCAGCGCGATCATGCCGCCGAGATAACCAATTCCCCAGGCCATGTTGGAGATCCGGCCGATCTCGCTCTTCGGCACCAGGCGCGGCATCATCGAATCGTTGAACACGGTCGAAAACTCGGCCGCGACCGACGCCAGCGAGAACAAGAACACGACCAGGAAAAGGTTCGAACCGGGAGCCGCGAACCAAAGCAGGCTAAGGCTGGTGACCTTGACCGCGGCGAAGAACGCGATCCACGGCTTGCGTGGACCGGTCTGATCGGCGATTGAACCTAGGATTGGCGACAGCACGGCGATGACCAGGCCCGCCGCGGCGATGCCGTAACCCCAGGCAGCCTGGCCGGTTTCCGGATCGCTCGCCATGCGTGAGACGAAGTACGGCCCGAAGATGAAGGTGGTGATGACCGTGAAGAACGGCTGCGCGGCCCAGTCGAACAGCATCCATCCCCAGATACCACGTCCAGACGCACGCTGCACTGCCTCTACCGCCATGATGATCTCCCCGGCCGTGCCCGTATCGGGCGCCATGTCTGCATTTTTCCAGCGTTCATGCAAATATCACGCATTGCGTACCCTCATGGCTCTGCCGGCCCCGCGAGATAGGTGCCAGCATTGCGGCCATATCCCTTCCCTCGTCGCTATGCGGGTAGAAGGTGACGACGGCCGGATGAAAACAAACCAACTCACATCCCCGTCAAATCGCTCATCAACCCGGAAGCAACAGACAGCCGCGACACGGTAATGTCGCCGCCTTCGGTCAGCGCCTGCAGCCGCTCGCGGATGCGCGCCACCCGCTCGCCGCCGGCTTCCAGCCAGGCCGCCACCGGATCGGCTGCCTTGGCATGACCGGTGAGTGCCGCCACCGCGATGCCGCGCCGCGCGGCACCTATCGTGTCGGTGGCGCGCGAAAGCGCCAGCTGGTCGTAATAGTCCGAGGGCGTGATCGAGCGTGCCGCGTCCTCTACACGCGGGATACGGAAGGCATCGCTGACGGCGAAGAATGCTGTGGCCGCCGCGACGATGTCAGCGCCGGCGGTGCGCGCCGTCAACGCGATATCGGGGATGAGTTCCGCCACCTCGCTCAGAGCCAGCTGCGCAGCCAGTCTTTCCGGCGCGCCGCTCTTGAACAGCCCGTGCCGCTTCTCCTCGATCCGCTCGCGCGAGAAGGCCGGCAGCAGCGAAACGAGCTTGGGCTCCAGCGCCTTGCGGGCTTCCAGCAGTTCGGCGATGCGCTGGCCAAGGGCTGCCGTGCTGGCATCGTTCTTCAGATACCAGCCGCTGGTCACATAGATCAGCCGGCTGACCATCTGATAGAGATCGAGCTGCACCTGGCCATCGATCTGGTTGTCGAGCGCGTCGATCTCGCGATAGAGCGCCGGCAAGGCAAAGCCGTCGCGCACCACGGCGAAGGTGCGCACCACGTCGGCGGCGGTGCGCCCCGTGGCTTCCTGCAGCCGGTTGACGAAGGAAGGGCCACCGCGATTGACCAGATCGTTGACGACGACCCGTGTAATGATCTCGCGGCGCAGCCGGTGGCCGTGGATTTCGGCGGCATATTTCTTCGCCATGCGATCCGGGAAATAGCCCATCAGGTCGCGATCGAAATGCGCGTCGTCCGGCACGTCGCTGGCGACGATGTCGGAAAACAGCACGATCTTGGCATAGGCGAGCAGCACGCCGAGCTCGGCCCTGGTCAGCGGTTCGCCGCGCGCTTCGCGATCGGCAAGCGCCGCCGGCGACGGCAGCGTCTCGACGGCGCGGTCGAGCAGGCCCCGCGCCTCCAGCGCCGTCATGAAACGGCTCTGATGCGCGATGTCGGCGAGGCCGCGCTTGCGGGCGATCGAAAGCGCCAGCGTCTGCTGGTAGTTGTTGGACAGGACGAGTGAGCCGACCTCGTCGGTCATCTCGGCCAGCAGCTTGTTACGTGCCGGGCGAGTCAACGATCCCTTGCGCATGGCGGACGCCAGCGCGATCTTGATGTTGACCTCGACGTCGGAGCAGTTGACGCCGCCGGAATTGTCGATGGCGTCGGAATTGCAGCGGCCGCCATTCATGCCGAACTCGATGCGCGCGCGCTGCGTGACGCCGAGATTGGCGCCCTCGCCGATCACCTTGGCGCGCACCTCCAGCGCGGTGATGCGGATGGCATCATTGGCGCGGTCGCCGACCTCGGCATTGGTCTCGTTCGAAGCCCGCAAATATGTGCCGATGCCGCCGAACCATAGAAGATCGACCGGCGCCTTCAGGATGGCGGTCATGATCTCGACCGGCGTGGCGATGGTCTTGGCCAAGCCGATCGCTGCTGCCGCTGCCGCCGGCAAGGTGATCGACTTCTGGTTGCGCGAGACGATGATGCCGCCTTCCGACAGTTTGGTCTTGTCGTAGTCCTGCCAGCTCGAGCGGGGGAGAGCGAACATGCGCTCGCGCTCGGACATCGACGCGGCCATGTCCGGATCGGGATCAATGAAGATGTCGCGATGGTCGAAGGCAGCGATCAGCCGGGTCTTCGGCGACAACAACATGCCGTTGCCGAACACGTCGCCCGACATGTCACCGACACCGACGACCGTGAAAGGCGAGGTCTGGATGTCGCGGTTGATCTCGCGAAAATGTCGCTTGACGGCTTCCCATGCGCCCTTGGCGGTGATGCCCATCTTCTTGTGGTCGTAGCCGGCCGAGCCGCCGCTGGCGAAGGCGTCGTCGAGCCAGAATCCGTGCTGCTCGCTGATGGCGTTGGCGGTATCGGAGAAGGTCGCCGTGCCCTTGTCGGCGGCAACCACGAAGTACGGATCGTCCGGATCGCGGCGCACGACGCCGGCCGGCGGGATGACACCCTCGATGCCGATATTGTCGGTGATCGACAGCAGGCTGGAGACGAAATTCTTGTAGGCAGCGGTGCCGGCCTCGAAGATCGCGTCACGGCCGGCGGTCATGGGCAGCTTCTTCGGGTAGAAGCCGCCCTTGGCGCCGACAGGCACGATGACAGCGTTCTTGACCTGCTGCGCCTTGACCAGGCCGAGCACCTCGGTGCGGTAGTCCTGGGCGCGGTCCGACCAACGCAGGCCGCCGCGCGCCACCGGGCCGAAGCGCAGATGCAGGCCCTCGACTTCGGAACCGTAGACGAAGATCTCCCGCCACGGCCGCGGTGCCGGCAATCCGTCCACCGCATGCGAATCGAGCTTGATCGCCAGCGACTGGCCTTTCTCTTTCGTATCGGCGACGAAATGATTGGTGCGCAGCGAGGCTTCGATCAGATTGAGATAGCGCCGGATGATGGTGTCGTCGTCGATGTTGGGAACGTCTTCCAGCGCATCCTTGATCTTGGCCTTGAGGTGCTTTGCCGCCACCACGCCTTCGGTCTCGGCTGTCGGGCCAAGCCTGGCGATGAACAGCGCATGCAGGCCGCGCGCGATATCGGGATAGCGATTGAGCGCGGCGGCGATGAAATCCTGGCTTTGCGGAATGCCAACCTGCTGCAGGTAGCGGCCATAGGCGCGCAGCACGGTGATCTCGCCCGACCACAGGCCCGCGGTCTGGGCAAGGCCATTGTAGCCGTCATTGTCGACGTCGCCGCGCCAGACCGACAAGAACGCGTCCGCGAACAGCGCCCCGCCATCGGTCAGATCGATTGGCTTGCCGTAGCTGTTCTCCAGCTCCATGTCATGGATGAAGACCCGGCCGGGCTGATCACCACTGATCTGGCCGGACTGACCGTCGCCGACCTCGAAAGTGCGTTCGCTGATGACGCGGAAGCCGATGTTTTCCAGCACCGGCACGCGCCGCGACAGCGCCACCGGGCTGCCGTGGTGATAGATTTTCAGCGCTGCCTGGTGCGGCTTCTGCTCGCCATGGCGATAATAGTCAATGGCGATCGGATTGCCGGCGCTGATTTTGGCAATCCGCCCGGCATCGGCCAGCGCCACTGCCGCGCTGAACGAATCGCGGTAGCTTTCCGGTAGCCGCGCGGCGATGCTCTTCAACGTCTGGTCGGCGCCATTGGCCTCCGCCGCATCTGAAAGCGCATCTTCCCAGGTGCGCACGATGTCGCGGATCGCGGCTTCGATCGTCGCTTGCTCGACCTTCGGCGTCTTGCCGCCGGAACGGCCGATGATGAAGTGCACGCGCGCCAGCCCGCCTTCTGGGAAGGCCGGGTAATAGGCCGACAGCCGGCCTTCGAACACAGTTTTCAGGTAGAGGCCGATCTTCTCGCGCACCACGCTGTCGTAACGGTCGCGCGGCACGAAGACGAGGATCGAGACGAAGCGGTCGAACTGATCGGCGCGCACCAGCGCCCGCACGCGCGGTCGCTCGACGAGGCCGAGAATGGCGGCGGCGTGCTTCCTCAGGATCGGCACCGGCACCTGGAACAACTCGTCACGCGGATAGCTTTCGAGCACATTGATCAGCGCCTTGCCGGAGTGGTCGTGCCGGTCGAAGCCGGACTTGGCGATGATGGTTTCGGCTTTGGACCGCAGGTAGGGGATCTTCATCACCGAGCGCGTGTAGGCGGTCGAGGTGAACAGGCCGACGATGCGCAATTCGCCCGCCAGCGTGCCTTTGGCTGTGTAGGTCTTGACGCCAATGTAATCGAGATAGATGCGGCGATGCACGGATGACTTGGCATTGGCCTTGGTGACGATCAGCGGCTCCGGCCCATGCAGGAAGGCGCGGATCTCAGGCGTTGTCGTCACCGCTTCGGTACCGCGCCTGAGTACCAGCACATCGGGATCAGCGAGGATGCCGAGGCCGGGCTTGTCGGCGCGCTCCAGTGTGCCGCTTTCCTCGCCGCCGGTGTATTTGAACTCGCGCATGCCGAGGAAAGTGAAATTGTCGTCGCGCAGCCACTCGAGGAAAGCGATCGCCTCGGCAACGCTCTTTTTGTCGAGCGGCACCGCCGAATAGCGGAATTCGGAAATCGCCTGATCGAGGCGGGCCAGCATCGGTCTCCAGTCGTGGACGGCGGCATGAACCTGGCCGAGCGTCTTGCGCAACCGTTCGGTCAATCCGCTCGCCTGCTCCGCGGTCAGCCGCGGTATGTGGACATGGATGACGCTCAGCCGGTCGTGGCTGCCGTCATCCCTAGCGAAATTGCCGTCGCCGAGGATTTCGTCCACACCGTCTTTGCCGTGACGAACCACGATGACCGGATGGGTGACCAGCATCGGTTCGCCTGATGTCTCGGTGACTTCGCCAAGGATGGAATCGAACAGGAACGGCATGTTGTCGTTGACGACCGTGATGACCGTCACCGGGCGGCCGTCTCGGACAACGCCGGAATCGGCATCGACGGCGATGACGCACTCGCCTTTTTTGTGAATGGCTATTGCCTGGCCGGCGAGATCGGCGGCGCGTTCGAGATCGGCCATTTCATAAGTGGCGAGATCTTCAGCCGGCGCACGGGCGAGCAGATAGTCGGCAAGCCCGGCTGGCCTTTCCTCCGCTTTTGCCGCTGCCGTGATTTTTTTCTTCGGCTTGCTCGCGGATTTCACGCTGGCCATGAGGCACTTCCCTCCCGTCAATGCTTTTACGACTATGGTAGCAGATGACCGCTGTTTGGCGACAAAGGTTTGACGGCTTGCAAAGAAATATCGGAATTCGGCAACAAGATGCCGTCCAACGGAGGAGAAATGACCCATGACCGGCAAAATCACCGCGCTTGACCTTGGCCTGGGAGAACTGAGCGAGGCGACAAAAACCTATTTCGCCAAATGCGAGGAGAAGCTCGGCCTCGTTCCCAATGTGCTGCGCGCCTACGCCTTCGACGACAAGAAGCTGCGTGCTTTCACCGACATGTACAACGACCTAATGCTCGGAGACTCCGGCCTGTCGAAGCTGGAGCGGGAGATGATCGCGGTCGCCGTCTCTTCGATAAATCATTGCTACTATTGCCTGACCGCGCATGGCGCGGCGGTGCGCCAGTTGTCCGGCGACCCGGCGCTCGGCGAAATGATGGTGATGAATTTCCGCGCCGCCGATCTTTCGCCCAAGCAGACCGCAATGCTCGAATTCGCCGTCAAGTTGACCGAGGAGCCGGCGAAGATTGTCGAGGCCGATCGGGCAGCACTTCGCAAGGCCGGCTTCACCGATCGCGACATCTGGGACATTGCCTCGACCACTGCCTTCTTCAACATGTCGAACCGGGTGGCTGCGGCGATCGATATGCGGCCAAACGACGAATATCACGCCGTGGCGCGGTGACCTGGCGGCTGGAGCCCGACAGGCCTTACATTAGCTGTTTCGCATTCTCGTTGCTTGTTTGCCGGTTTGGTCCGATGATCTGCAGGCGGCATGGCCGCATGTCGGTTCGATGCCGCTGATCAAGGAGGAGAACATGGCGAAATTTCTCTACGTCTATCACGGCTCCGGTAAGATGCCGACCGAGGAGGCCGAACGGAAAGCAGCAATGGACGCCTGGAACGGCTGGTACGGCAAGCTCGGCTCAGCCGTGGTCGACGGCGGCAATCCGGTCGGCATGTCGAAGATGGTGCTACCCGGCGGCAAGGTCGAGAACAATGGCGGCAGCAATCCGACCGCCGGCTACACCATCGTCGAAGCGAAGGACATCGACGATGCCGTAGCCAAGGCCAAGGATTGCCCGATCCTGATGAACCCGGCCTTCAGCGTCGAGATCGCGCCGATCATCGAGATGATGTGACGGGTTACGACCGCGCCGCGATCGCCGCAGCCGCGCCGGCCATCGTCGTGGCACTGATGCGATTGGCGATCTTCATGGCGCGCTTGCTCCTGAGGAGCTTGCGCGCCTGTGACGCGGCGAGCACCCAGGCCAGATCGATGGCGACCAGCACCACGGCCATGGTCGCCGTCAGCTCGACCCAGCCGACGATGCTGACCGAAGCGAGGTCGATGATGGTCGGCAGCAGCGCCAGGTAGAACATCATGATCTTGGGATTGCCGAGCGTCACCGCCATCCCGGCGAAGAACAGCTTTGCCGGAGAATCCTCGCGTGGCATCTCGCCCTCTTTCGCATCGACAGGTGCAGTCCACATTTTCCAGGCAAGGTAGGCGAGATAGGCGACGCCGACCCATTTCACGACGACAAAGGCAAAATGGAAGGTTTGCGCCACCACAGCCAGCCCGAATACTGCCAGCGACAGCCAGATGCCCTCGCCGATCCACATCGCAAGCAGGAACGGGAACACGTCGCGAAAGCCTTTCGAGATGACGCGCGCGACGAGCGCCGCGATCGATGGACCAGGCGAGCCAGCGGCGACGAACAAAGCGGCGGCGAAGATCAGGAGCGATGTGAGGTGCATGGGCGGGGTCTTTGGTTGAAAGCCTTCGATATCTAACATTAGCGCAAGCGGCCCAGCTGCGGTAGGGCCGACAAGATCACGCTTGTCCGCCCGGAATCTCGCGGCTAGAAAGGCCGCCGCGAAACAATTTTGAGCTTCACTTTGCCTACGTAACCGCCGGTCTCGTCAACTCCCCCGACACACTGCATGACGCTGCATTCGCGGTGTCTGTTTTCATGTTCACGTGTTCCTTAGGGCGGCGGTTCGAGACCGGTTTGGCACTGCTGAACCGCTGTCGCGCGCTTTCCGCCCGTGACACCTGATTTCCAAAAACCGCAGCCTACCGCCACGCCGTGCCCGCATGGGCATCTCGACATCGCCGGCCTGATGAACTTCCCGACGGGAAGGGCTTATCGGCATGTCTGGATTTCTGCGCATCGGCTGGGCGATCACGCCCAAAATCGCACCTCGACCGCTCATCAACTGCAATCGCTGCGGCACTGTGAAAGCCTATTGCAGCAGCGGAAAATTCCGCGTCAACGCCAACGGCAAGCGCATCGATGTCTGGCTGATCTACCGCTGCATTGACTGCGACAATTCCTGGAATTTCGGCATTTTCGAGCGTTGCAACCGCCGCGACATCGAGCCTGCTTTGCTGCAGGCGCTCGAAAGCAACGATCCGGGGCTGGCCCGCCGCCATGCCTTCGATGTGGGCGCACTGCGAAACCGGATCGGGCGCCTCGATGAATTTCCTGATGTCGCCGTTCACAAGCACAGGCTTGGCGGCACAAGGGAGACGGCAACCGCGCTGGAGCTCCAGCTTGGCCTCGAAATACCGACGTCCCTGCGACTCGATCGGCTGCTCGCCGGCGAACTCGGCATCTCGCGATCACGGCTTCAAGCGCTGGAAGAGCGACGATTGCTGGTCGTTCATCCCAACGGTGCCAAAGCCTTGCGCAAGCCGGCCCGCCAGGGAACGACCATCCGTATAGATCTGGCCGGTGAGGTCGACCAGGACGACATTATGTCGGCCGCCGGTGGATGAACGAAAGAGGGGCGGAGCATTGGTTTGCTCCGCCCCTCTCAGCCGTTTGGAATAAAGAAGCTTATGCCGCGCCGACCGCCTTGGCGGACTTCTCGAACCGCTTGCGCTCGTTCGGGTCGAGATAGAGCTTGCGGAGCCGAATGGTCTTCGGCGTCACTTCGACCAGTTCGTCGTCCTGGATCCAGGCCAGCGCGCGTTCCAGCGTCATGCGGATCGGCGGGGTCAGCTTCACCGCCTCATCCTTGCCGGCGGCACGGATGTTGGTCAGCTTCTTGCCCTTGAGCACGTTCACTTCGAGATCGTTGTCGCGGCTGTGGATGCCGATGATCATGCCCTGATAGACCTTGACGCCCGGGTCGATGACCATCGGGCCGCGGTCTTCCAGGTTCCACATGGCGTAGGCCACCGCCTCGCCCTGTTCGTTGGAGATCAGGACGCCGTTGGTACGCCCCGGCAGTTCGCCCTTGTAGGGCTCGTAGGCATGGAACAGCCGGTTCATCACGGCCGTGCCGCGCGTGTCGGTCAGCAGTTCCGACTGGTAGCCGATCAGGCCGCGCGTCGGCGCGTGGAAGACGATGCGCTGGCGATTGCCGCCGGACGGGCGCAGCTCCACCATCTCGGCTTTGCGCTCCGACATCTTCTGCACGACGATGCCGGCATGCTCCTCGTCGACGTCGATAACGACTTCCTCGATGGGTTCCTGCAACTCGCCGTTCTCGCCCTTCTGCATGACGACGCGCGGACGCGACACGGCGATCTCGAAACCCTCGCGGCGCATCGTCTCGATCAGCACGGCCAGCTGCAATTCGCCGCGGCCGGAGACGAAGAACGAATCCTTGTCGGGCGATTCCTCGATCTTCAGCGCGACATTGCCTTCGGCCTCGCGCAGCAGACGGTCGCGTATGACGCGGCTGGTGACCTTGTCGCCTTCTGTGCCGGCCAGCGGACTGTCGTTGACGAGGAAGGACATGGTCACGGTCGGCGGATCGATCGGCTGCGCATGCAGCGGCTCGCTCACCGCCGGATCGCAGAACGTGTCGGCGACGGTGCCTTTCGAAAGGCCGGCAATGGCAACGATGTCGCCCGCCTGGGCCTCTTCGATCGGCTGGCGTTCGAGGCCGCGGAAAGCGAGGATCTTGGAAATACGGCCGGTTTCGACCAGCGTGCCGTCATGGTGCAGCACCTTGACCGGCTGGTTGGACTTCAACGTGCCTGATTCAATGCGGCCGGTGATGATGCGGCCGAGGAACGGATTGGCTTCCAGGATGGTGCCGATCATGCGGAACGGGCCGGGATGCACGGTCGGCGCCGGCACATGCTTGATGACGAGATCGAACAGCGGCGCCAACTGCTGGTCCTTCGGTCCTTCCGGATTTTCGGAAACCCAGCCGTCGCGGCCTGAACCGTACAGAATCGGGAAGTCGAGCTGTTCATCGGTGGCATCGAGCGCTGCGAACAGGTCGAACACCTCGTTGACCACTTCGACATGGCGGGCGTCTGGGCGGTCGATCTTGTTGATGACGACGATCGGTTTCAGGCCGACCTTGAGCGCCTTGCCGACGACGAACTTGGTCTGCGGCATCGGCCCCTCGGCAGCGTCCACCAGCACGATGGCTGAGTCCACCATCGACAGGATGCGTTCGACCTCGCCGCCAAAATCGGCGTGGCCGGGGGTGTCGACGATGTTGATGCGGGTGTCCTTCCAATCGACCGAGGTCGCCTTGGCCAGGATGGTGATGCCGCGTTCCTTTTCGAGGTCGTTGGAATCCATGGCGCGTTCGGCGACGCGCTGGTTGTCCCGGAAGGAGCCGGATTGGCGGAGCAATTGGTCGACGAGGGTGGTTTTTCCATGGTCGACGTGCGCGATGATCGCGATATTACGGATTTTCATGTTCTGGTCTCGGAAGCGTTGCAGGCAGCAGGCCAAAAGGCGCTGCCTCTTTCGGTTGCGCGGCTCATACAGGGTTTTTCGCAGTTGCGAAAGAGGAGGCGCGCCACCAAATACTCATCAAATCTTAAGCATCTGCGTGTGAGATGATTCTGTTAACCAAGGCGGGAACCTTTCCGGGCCCGGGCAGTTCGAGCATCATGACCGACAAACTCAACCGATTTTGGCCGCTCATCGCATCCGCAGCCTTTGCAATCCTGCTGGCCGCCAACGCCGCGCAGTCGGCTGCTACGCTGCGCGAGACGCCCCCCGTTGCGCAGTCCGGCACGCAGACAGCCGAGCAGGTCTTCGCCGACGCACCCGACGGGGTCGACCCGATGGTGACCGGCCCGGTCAGCGCCTCCTTCAAGCAGAGGCAGGACACCGCCAACTGCGACAGCGCCGTCTGGCCGAACATTCCAATGGTCTGCTACCCGGACTAAGAGGGCGCTTCACCCCCGCCCCGTCTCGGCAGCTTCGCTTTGCGAAGCCGCCGCGCCGACCCTCCCCACAAGGGGGAGGGTGAATAGTGCGTTTATGCCGACCGTACTGGGTCGAGCGTTACCTTGAAGAGTTCGTTGTCGTCGCGGTCCATCAGCCGCACCGTCATCTGCTCGCTGGCGCCTGAAATATCGACCAGCCCGAAGAATTGCAGGCCCGCCGATGGCGGCAGGTTCTGACCCTGTTCGGCAGTCGGCGCCTTGATGAACTTCAGCTCCGGCCCGAATGTCATGTCAAAATCGTTGGGGCCGAACGTGCCGGCGTGGATCGGGCCCGAGACGAATTCCCAGAACGGATTGAAATCCTGGAACTGCGCCTTGTCCGGGTTGTAGTGGTGGGCGGCCGTGTAGTGCACGTCGGCGGTCAGCCAGACTGTGTTGCTGATGCCGGCGTTCTTGATGAAACGCAGCAGGTCGGCGATCTCGAGCTCGCGTCCCTTTGGCAAGCCATTATCGCCATTGCTGACCGCTTCGGCGCCGACCTTCTTGGTGCCGTCATCCCAGACGACGAGGCCGAGCGGCATGTCGGCGGCGATGATTTTCCAGGTCGCCTTCGAACTCGCCAGCTCGCGCTTCAGCCATTTCGTCTGCTGTTCGCCGAGAATGCGCGATTGCGGGGTCATCTCATCTTGCATGTCCGGACCATTGGGGCCGCGATAGGACCGCATGTCGAGGAAGAACACGTCGAGCAGCGGCCCGTAAGCGATCTTGCGATAGACACGGCCGGGCTCGGAGGGTTCATAGCGGATCGTCGTCATCTCATGGAAGGCGCGCGCCGCGCGGGCCGCCAGCACGTGGATGGATTTCTCCGTATAGCGATTGTCGGCGCTGAGATTCTTCGAATCCGACCAGTTGTTTAGAACTTCGTGGTCGTCCCATTGGTAGAAGGTCGGGCAGATGGCGCTCAACCCGAGCACGTTCCGGTCCATCATGTTGTATTTCCACTGGTCTCGGTATTCGTCCAGCGTCTCGGCGACCTTGCGCTTGCCGTCGATCAGCACGACGTTCTTCCACTTGCCGCCACCGGGCAGGTCGACCTCGTCCTTCATGGCGCCGTCGGCATAGATGGTGTCGCCCGAGTGCAGGAAGAAATCGGGCGTATGCCTGCCGATCGTGGCGTAGGTCTTCATGCCGGTCTCGTCGATGCCCCAGCCCTGGCCGGCCGTGTCGCCCGACCAGGCAAAGCGGATGTCGCGCTTCGAGGCCGGCGCCGTCCTGAAGCGGCCGGTGATAGGCTCCGAAACGGCGTTGATGTCGGCGAGATCGGCTGATGTCATGCGGTAGAAGATGTCCTGGTCGGAAGCGAGGTCGGTGAGCAGCCGTTTGACGGTGTAATCGCTGGCCGGCGACGTATCGAGCGGTGCCAGGCCCGTCGCATTGGCGAAATTCTCCGTCGACGACACCTCGAACATGACGCGCGACGGGCGATCGGTGCGCGTCCAAACCATGCCGCTGGTGGCGTCGACATCGCCCGACTGGACGCCATGGGTGAAGGCCGGCCGCTGATTGGCGCGCGAATAGTATGGCAGTGCCAGGCTCGAAACGCCGGCCAGGCCAACGGCGCTGGCGGACGTGACGAAGGCGCGGCGGGTCATCGAAAGCTTGTTCATGGCTGTTTCCTGGATGGCTTGAACGGTGCCACCAGGATCCAGCGTCAATGTTTCAGGCGCGTCTCGGGATGATGAAGGTTTGATAACAGTGAACAGGGTGATCTCCCCCCTCGAGGGGGAGATGTCGCCGAAGGCGACAGAGGGGGTCGCCGCGCATAGAGCGCCGACCTCCATCTGCACCAGGAGGCAGAGCCCGGTCGGACCGACCCCCTCTGGCCGCTTCGCGGCCATCTCCCCCTCAAGGGGGGAGATTAGCGCTCCGCCGTCGCGGCTAAGCCGCTCTCGGCTCCGGTTCAAACGCTGGCCGGCTTGTATTGATCAGCAGCGAGATACACGCCGCGGCAATCGCCGTCATGCCGGCAATCAGGAAGGCCAGTTCGTAGTTGCCCTGCAACTCGCGCATGGTGCCGCCGAAAGCGGCGGCGGTGGCCGCGCCGATCTGGTGGCCGGCGACGATCCAACCGAACACGATCGGTCCGCTGCGATCGCCGAACGCCTCGTTGGCGAGCCTCAGCGTCGGCGGCACGGTGGCGATCCAGTCGAGGCCGTAGAGCACGGCGAAGATGATCAGGCTGGTCGCCGAGAAGCCGGAATAGGGCAGATAGATCAGCGACAGGCCACGAATGCCGTAATAGACGCCAAGCAGCTTGCGCGGGTCGTAACGGTCGGTAAGCCAGCCCGACAGTGTCGTGCCGACCAGGTCGAAAATGCCCATCATCGACAGCAGGCCGGCGGCCTGAACCTCGCCGATGCCCATATCGCCGCAGAACGCGATCAGATGCGTGCCGACCAGCCCGTTGGTGGTGAAGCCGCAGACGAAGAAGGTGGCGAACAGATACCAGAACACCCTCGTGCCGGCGGCGCGGCGCAACGTCGAGAACGTATGCGCGAGGAAGTTGCCCTGTGAAGCGGGCGGAGCCGGCGGCACGTCGTCGGCCTCGGCGCCGTAGCGCAGCATGCCGATCGAGGCCGGCCGCTCCGGCACCAGCAGCCAGACCAGCGGTAGCAGGGCGGCGGTGGCGATCGCCACCGCAATGACGACCGGCTGCCACCCACCCGACTGCGCCAGAGCAGCGATCATCGGCAGGAACACCAGCATGCCGGAGGCGCTTGAGGCCGACATCAGTCCCATGACAAGGCCGCGATTGGTCTTGAACCAGCGATTGACGATGGTGGCGCCGAGCACGCTGGCGACAGCGCCGGAACCAATGCCCGAGAACACGCCCCAGGTGATGAACAGATGCCAGGGCTTGGTCATCAGCAGGCTGAGCGCGGTAGAGCCCGACATCACCATCAGGGAGGCGAGCAGTGTGCGGCGCAGCCCGATGCGCTCCATCAGCGCCGCGGCAAACGGACCGGTGAGACCGTAAAGCAGGATGCCGACACCAGCGGCCAGCGAGATGACGTCTCGCCGCCAGCCAAAGCTGTTCTCCAGCGGCAGCATCATGACGGCGGGTGCGGACCGCAGGCCGGCCGCGACCAGCAGGCAGAGAAAGATGATGCCAACCACGACGAAGGCGTAGCGCTGGCCAAAGGGACGTGATTGAGTTATCATGTTACTGACCGGTACGTTTCAGGGTGGGAACAGGTATACGTACCGATCGGTAACATTGTCAATCGAGTCACACGATGCCAACGGACAAAAATATTGATCTGACCATCAGCGACGATCATGCATCGGCGCCGCCGAAAGCCGCCAAGAAGATTCTCGATGTCGCCTATGATCTGTTCTACCGACGCGGTATCAGGGCGATCGGCGTCGACGAGATCGTCAAACGCGCCGGCGTCACCAAGCCCAGCCTCTATCGCAGCTTCCCCTCCAAGGATGAACTGGCCGCTTCCTATCTCAGGCAATACGACCGTGAATACTGGGAGCGTTTCGATGAGGCTGTCGCCGCTCATCCCGGCGACCCGCGCGCGCAGATCAAGGCCTTCCTGACCCGCATCGGCAAGCGAACGCAAGTGGCGGACTATCGCGGCTGCGGCATGACCAATGCGGCGGTCGAATATCCCGATCACAGCCATCCGGCCCGCGTGGTCAGCGAGGCCAACAAGCAGGAACTGCGCCGCCGCCTGCGCGCCATGGCGGTTGCGATGGGCGCCCAAGACCCTGACACGCTCGGCGACGGCCTGCTGCTCCTGATCGAGGGCGCCTATATCAGCGGTCAGTTGTTCGGGCTCGGCGGTCCGGCAAAAGCGGTCGCCCGCAACGCCGATCTGCTGATTGAAGCCAGCTTGAAGAAATAGCATTTGGCGCTACGCTGCGATGGCCTGCAACGGAGTGTCCGCGATGCGCAGCCTGCTGATTCTGCTCACTCTCGCGGGCTTCTGCCAGGCTGCACACGCCGACGGCATTGCAAGCGCCTACACCGATCTCGACTCGAAGAAGGACTGCGTGACTTACGCGCAGGCCGAGGAAGGCGACGGCGACTGGGCCGACCTCGCCTGTTCGGGCTACCGCGGCTATCCTGTGCTGATTGCCTATGACGATGCTCGTGAATCGCTGTTCTACGGTTTTCCGCCCGGTGGCGACATGACGACCGTCTGGGAGAGCTTTTCCGGTTTCAATTCATCCGGAGCCAAGATCGAATGGCGCGTCGAGACCAAGGGCGAGACCGCAGTGCCCTTTGCCGTCATCCATCGCCGCACGATCAGCAACCCGGATGACGAAAAAAAGTCGACCGAAGTGTTGCTCGTCGCCAAAGTCGGCCAGATGGAGGCCCGCGACGGCTGCACGATCGGCCTGGTGCTGGCCACCGGCAACCCCGCCGCCAACGATCAGGCGCGCAAGCTTGCCGACGACAAGGCGCGAACCTTCGCCTGCGGCAAGGACAGGCACACCGTCATCGGCAACGTGCCGGCTTTCGGCCGGGTCGACAACTGACACGGTGGGAATTGGCCATCGCGCCCGTAGCTTCGTCATCCACGGGCGGGGCAAGGAGCGCAACGACACGATCCGCGGAATCTGTTCCGCCGCGAAGTTCGGCTAGCTTCACGGCATCGATCCTCGGGCCAAGCCCGAGGATGACGAAGCGCGGTTACTTGCTCGCCTTGGCCCGCTCGATCGCGTCGACGATCATCTTCCTGGCATATTTGGAATCGTGCCAGCCTTCGATCTTGACCCATTTGCCGGGCTCGAGATCCTTGTAGTGCTCGAAGAAGTGCTGCACCTGCTGGCGGGTGATGTCGGGCAGCTGGGTGTATTCGGTGACGTTCTCGTAACGCAGCGTCAGCTTCGGTGACGGCACGGCGATGATCTTCTCGTCCTGGCCGGCATTGTCTTCCATGATCAGCACGCCGATCGGCCGCACGTTGATGACGCAGCCCGGCACCAGCGCGCGCGTGTTGCAGACCAGCACGTCGATCGGATCGCCGTCGCCCGACAGCGTGTGCGGCACGAAGCCGTAATTGCCGGGGTAGCGCATCGAGGTGTGCAGGAAGCGGTCGACGAACAGCGTGCCGGCCTCCTTGTCCATCTCATACTTGATCGGCTCGCCGCCGATCGGCACCTCGATGATGACGTTGACGTCCTCAGGCGGATTCTTTCCACTGGCGATGGCTTCTATGCGCATGGCTTTGTCCCTCTCTCGATAAAAGATCGATAGCGGGCGGCGCGCCATGGTGCAATGCGGCGAATGGTGCCTAGGATCCGATCGGAACACGCGGACGGCCGGAAAGGCCGAGGTGTCATTCCCAGACGAAAGCGACCTTCTTCAGCGCCTTCTGCTCGAAGATCTCGACGCCTTCGGCGACATCGCGTCCGCCGGCGCTGGCATAGAAGGCGAGCGCGTTCTGGTTGTCTTCCAACGCCCAAACCACCATGCCTTTCAGCCCGTGATCGGCCAGACGGGCCCTGGCTGCCGCGAACAGGCGACTGCCGAGCCCGATGCCCTGATATTCCGGGCGCAGGTACAATTCGTAGATTTCGCCTTGCTGCTTGAGCTCTCGGGCGCGGTTCTTGCCGATCGTCGCATAGCCGGCGACCTTGCCGCCGATCTCCACGACCAGAACTGTGGCGGCGCGGCGAATCGCATTCGCCCACCAGTCGGCGCCGCGTCGGTTGATCATCGATGTCAGGGTGCGGTGCGGAATAATGCCGGAATAGGCACCGCGCCATGCCTCCAGATGCACCTCGGCGATGGCACTGGCATCGCGCGGGTCGGCCTTCCTGATGTCGATCGTCAGCGTATTCATGATTTGTTAACCATAAACCCGCATCGCCCGATTGCAAGAGTCCGGGCGGCCCGCCGCAGGCTTTCTCACAGGCGATCATCGCCTTGGTGAGGCCTTCAATGTCTCTGTGGAAAGGGCTCAAATCTCTACGAGATGATCGTCCAACTCGTTGCTGTCGCCCAACGTGACCGGGAAATGCTCGGCAAGAACCGCCCCCACCTGCTCGATGGCCTTGACGAAGCCGTCGGCAAGGCGGTCGTCGCTGGCATGCGCGGTAAGGTCGCGCACGACGCCATCCCAGACAGGCTGGCCGACCTTGGCGTCGATGCCCGAATCGGCGACCACTTCGGCATAGCGTTCTGCGATCGAGACGAAGATCAACACCCCGGTGCGCGCCGTGGTGCGGTGGACGTTGCGGGCGAGGAACTGCTTGACCGCGTTAGCGTGCGCGGCCTGGTAGCGCAGCCGCCTTGGCACCAGATGGATGCGCAGGCCGGGCATCGCCCACAACATCGCCAGCACGCTGGCAAGCGCCAGAAGCTGGGCAAGGACAAAATGCGGCAGCCGGATCGACAGCCACCAGGCTTCCAGTCCATAGCCGACGGCCAGACTGACGATCAGCATGCATACTGTCGCCATGAAGGCAGCCGGGAAGAAATACCCATCGCTGGCGTGCGCCACGACGCAGTAGATTTCGCCGTCGGTCTTCTCCTCGGCGGCGCGGATCGCGGTTGCGATGCGCTCATGATCCTGCGGGCTGATTGGTCGTGTCGCCATGATCTGTCTCACCAGCTTCCTGAAGAACCGCCCCCACCGGATGAGCCACCGCCGCCGGAAAACCCGCCGCCGCCCGAGGACCAGCCACCGCCGGAACCTCCCGACGACCAGCCGCCACCGGAGGACCGCCGGTGTGGCTCGAAAGTCATGCCGAGCCAGCGATAGCGGCCGGGCCCAAGCTTCTGGCCGAAGATCGGCGGCAGGACCGAAGCCGCGATGCTGCCGAAGAAGATGATCGCCCAGATGCTGATGAAGACGCCGAAGAACAGGTCATCGGAATTGAAGGGCGCCTGCTGGTTGCGCTTGCCCCGCGCTTCCAATTCCTCCGGATTGCCTTCCAGCACCATGATCATGTCGTCGACGGCCTTTTCTATGCCGCCGGAGAAATCGCCGGCGCGAAAGGCCGGCACCATGTCGTTTTCGATGATCAGCTTGGTGTGCAGGTCCGTCAGCGTGCCTTCCAGCCCGTAGCCGACCTCGATGCGCATCTTGCGGTCATTTTTCGCCACCAACAGAAGCACGCCATTGTTTTCCTTCGCCTGGCCGAGTTTCCAGAAGCGAAACAGCCGGTTGGCGTAAGGTTCGATCTCTTCGCCATCGAGGCTGGGAATCGTCGCGACGACGATCTGATCCGAGCCTTTCGTCTCGAAATCGGCAAGCTTCTGCGTCAGCGCCGCCTTCGTCGCCGCATCGATGATGCCGGCATTGTCGACGACACGGCCGGTCAGAGCGGGAAGTTCGGCGGCGAAGGCGGTGATGGGGAGGAAGAAGAGGCTGGCAAGAAGGCTAAGAAAGGAAAGGTAGGTGTTCCGCGGCGCCCTCCTCTGTCCTGCCGGACATCTCCCCCTCAAGGGGGGAGATTGGACGTCACACCGGCCTTCGCCAATCACCGACGCAGAAGGATGAGCAATGCGCTCGAAACTGCCAATCTCCCCCCTTGAGGGGGAGATGTCCGGCAGGACAGAGGGGGGTGTTTGCACGCCAGCAGTCCGTGATTTCGCGAGATTTATTCCGATGGCAGTCGACGATCACCCGCCCTGCTTCGTGCCGAAATCGACCTTCGGCGTCAGTAGCTTGTCGTCTTCGATGGTGAAATTGGCGAAGGGCTGGTTGCTGCGGAACCAGAAGGTCGCCCACAGCACCGAGGGGAAGGTCCTCAGCGTCAGATTGTATTCCTTCACCGCCAGGATGTAGTCGCGCCGCGCCACCGCGATGCGGTTTTCGGTGCCTTCAAGCTGCGCCTGCAGCGCCAGGAAATTCTGGTTGGCCTTGAGGTCGGGATAGTTCTCGACCACAGCCAAGAGCCGCGACAGTGCGCTGGTCAGGCCGGCCTGGCTGTCCTGGAACTTCTTGAACGCTTCAGGATTGTTCAACGTTTCCGGCGTCACCGTGATCTGGGTGGCCTTGGCGCGGGCTTCGACGACCGCATCGAGCGTGTCCTTTTCGTGAGAGGCATAGCCCTTGACCGTCTCGACCAGGTTGGGGATGAGGTCGGCGCGGCGTTGATACTGGTTCAGCACCTCGCTCCATGCCGCCTTGGCGTTTTCCTCTGCCGTCGGGATGGTGTTGTAACCGCAGCCGGCAAGCAGCGGCAGCACGATCGCCATCATCAGGATGGCAGGCAGCGTGCGGAACATGGACGGCGGGGCAATGCGCTGGGCAAACATGAAGGGGTCCCTCGGTAGAAGTTGCGTGCGAAGCATTACCACAATCGGCACACAAGAAAATGACCTCGGCGGGCACGGTTATCGACACGTTACCGTCAGCCGCAAGGCCCTGTAATTGGCAAGGCGAACGCGGTAAGGTCCTGTCGAAACAGGACATCACCATGGCGGAACGCCAGGACAGCGAGAAGGAATCGCGCCGCATCCTCGAGCGCGTTGCCCAAGAGACGGATCCGGCCGGCAACTCGTTTGTCGCGCGGGCCACGAAAGGCATGCACGATCACGTCACCGCGGCCGATGCCGATCGTGCCGATCCGATCGAAGTCTGGGGCACCCGCATTGGCCGGACACTTGGCCTGCTGCTGGCGCTGGGCCTGATGGTCTGGCTCGTGCTTTACGTCATCCGGGGCAGTTAGGAATCAAGCAACAATGAGCGCCGAACAAACCGACGCGCCGCGTGCGGTCATCGTCATTTCCAGCCATGTCGCGCGCGGCTCGGTCGGCAATCGCGCCGCCGTGTTCGCGCTGGAGACGCTGGGCTTCCCGGTCTGGGCAGTACCGACGGTCATCCTGCCCTGGCATCCCGGCCATGGGAGGGCGACGCGCATCGTGCCGCCGCTCAACCAGTTCAAGGCTTTGATGGCCGATCTGGAGCGCGCGCCGTGGCTGGGTGAGGTCGGCGCCGTGCTATCCGGCTATCTCGGCGAGGCCGGCCAGGCCGAGGCGGTCGCCTCGCTGGTCGCCGCGGTGAAGGCAAGGACGCCTGACGCCGTCTATATCTGTGATCCGGTGATGGGTGATTCGGGCGGCCTCTATGTGCCCGAACCGACCGCCATCGCCATGCGAGACCGGCTGATGCCGATCGCCGACATCGCCACCCCCAATCGCTACGAACTGGAATGGATGGCCGGCGCGCCTTTGCCCGACCTGAAATCGGTGATCGCGGCCGCCCTCCATGCCGGACCATCGACCATGCTGGTCACCTCGGCGCCGTCGATGATGACGGGCGGCACCGGCAATCTTCTGCTCGACGGCAACCAAGTGCTGCTTGCCGAGCATCGCCTGATCGACAAGCCGCCGAATGGCCTGGGCGACCTGACGGCTGCGGTCTACCTGGCGCGCATCCTGTCCGGCCAGCCGCCGATCAAGGCGCTGCAATCGACGACGGCGGCGGTCTACGAGATCCTGGCGCGCACCGCCAAGCGCGGCGGCGACGAACTGCAGCTCGAAACCGATGCGCAGAGCCTGTCGCACCCGATGGCGATGGTGCAGCTGCGCCACCTCACGCATCCGGGGCGGGACCGCCGGGCGTGACATCGACGGAGGCCGTGCTCGTCGGCGTCGACGGCTGCAAGGCCGGCTGGATTGTCGTGCGGCGCGAACTCGGTTCGACACCTCGTAACCCCGGTTCGATACTTCGTAACCCCGGTTCGGCACCCTCCGTCGCTGTCTTTGCAAGCTTTGCTGCCCTGCTTGCCTCACTCCCCGACGATGCTGTCATTGCTGTCGACATGCCGATCGGGCTGCCCGAATTTTCGAGCAAAGGTGGGCGCGGCCCCGAAGCGCTGGTGCGCCCGTTGCTTGGGGCGCGCCAATCCAGCGTCTTCTCGATCCCGTCCCGCGCCGCGCTCTATGCCGACACCAGCGACTTCACCACCATCGAAGCCTGGCATGCCGCTCACATCAGGGCAAGCGAGGTGGCCAAAGCCACATCCGACCCGCCGCGCGGCGTTTCGATCCAGGCGTTCGGCATTTTTGCCAAGATCCGCGAGATCGACGCACTGCTGATCGCGCGGCCCGATTTGCGCGGCCGTGTGTTCGAATCGCATCCGGAGGTCGCCTTCTGCCGGCTGAATGGCGATCAGGCCATGCGGCTGCCGAAGAAGATCAAGGGCAGCATCAATCCGGACGGCATGGCGGAACGCAAGGCGCTGCTCTGCCGGCACGGCTATGAGATGGGCTTCCTCGACCAGCCGCCGCCACGCGGGGCGGCCGCCGATGACTTCCTTGACGCGGCGGCGATGATGCTCGTCGCCGGCCGCATCGCCGATGGCGAGGCACGGCCGTATCCCGACCCACCGCTCATCGATCGTGTTGGCATACCGGTTGCCATTTGGGCGTGAGGGTGCCTGCCGGAGTCGCGCTTCGTGCCTGGCTTTTTACGACGAGCTCCTACAATTCTGCATTGCTCGTGACGGGCTTTTGCCGCTAGAGGCTTGTCTCGACTGCAACGAGCTGCCGCCTCCAACCCCGGAAAGGCCTTAGCCGCCCATGCCTCACCTCCCCGACCATCTCCTCGCCGGCTATCGCAATTTCATGAGCGGCCGCTACCTCACCGAGAGCGGACGCTATCGCGAGCTCGCCCGCGAAGGCCAGGCGCCGGAGACGATGATCGTTGCCTGTTGCGATTCCCGCGCCGCACCCGAAGCGATCTTCGACGCCGGACCTGGCGAACTCTTCGTGGTGCGCAACGTCGGCAATCTTGTGCCGCCCTACGCGCCTGACGGCGAATTCCATTCGACCTCCGCCGCGCTCGAATTCGCCGTGCAGAGCCTCAAGGTCAAGAACATCGTCGTCATGGGCCATGGCCGCTGCGGCGGCATCCGCGCTGCGCTCGACACCAATTTCGCACCGCTGTCGCCCGGCGACTTCATCGGCAAGTGGATGAGCCTGATCGCGCCGGCGGCGGAAACCGTCTCCTCCAGCACCTTCATGACGGCGACCGAGCGCCAGACCGCTCTGGAGCGCATCTCGATCCGCTATTCCATTGCCAATCTCCGGACCTTTCCGTGCGTCTCGATCCTCGAGGGCAAGGGGCGGCTGTCGCTGCACGGCGCCTGGTTCGACATTTCGACTGGTGAACTCTGGGTGATGAACAAGGAAACCGGCGATTTCGAACGGCCGGAGCTGGGATGAAGAGAGCGCGCAAGGCGGTGAATATCCGGTCGACCGTTTTGACGGCGACCGCGCTGCTGATCGCTATTGTTGCCGCCCGCGCCGATGACCGCGCCACCATCAGCCGCTGGTATTCGGCGTTGCTGGTCGCCGACCGCACCGAGCTGTCCGACCTGCTCTCCGACGATGTCCGCATCAAGCTGGACGATCTCGGAATTGTGCAAAGCAAGCAGGAATTCATCGCCTCGATCGACGAATGGAAAGGCGCGGTTGCCGGTACTTCCATTCGGCACCGGATCGAGAAGAGCGAAGGCGGCGTTACCACGGTGGTGGCCTGCTACGACTTTCCCAACAACGACATGCTGATGCAGGAAACTTTCGCGGTGGCCGACAACCGCATCACCGCCAGCTCGCAAGCGGCGATCGCCGAGAACTGCGACGGTTTTTGAAGCGGCTATCGGACACCTGCTGTATTGCGGGTCCGCCGGTCGCGTCCTACATCGGTAGCGACCCACCCTGCCTGCCATCACCAGCGAAAGACTGTCCATGCATTCCACGAAAGCCGTCGACCTCGCCGCCCATCCGCTGACTGCGTGGCAAGGACCGCTCGGCCTGCCCGATTTTACGCGCATTGGCGACGGCGATTTTTCCCCGGTCTTTGATGCGGCGCTGAAGGCGCATGAGGCCGAGATCGAAGCGATCGCCGGCAACGAAGATACGCCGACCATCGAGAACACGCTTGCCGCGTTGGAACTCGGCGGCGAGGCGCTCGACCGTGTCTCGTCGATCTTCTGGTGCCGCGCCGGCGCCTACACCAATGAAGCGATCCAGGCCCTGGAGCGCGACATCTCGCCAAAGATGTCCAGGCATTTCTCGGCGATTTCGATGAATGAGAGGCTGTTTGCCCGCATCGACGATCTCTACCAACGCCGCGAGAGCCTGAAGCTCGACGCCGAGACCCTGCGGGTCCTGGAAAAGACCTGGAAGGGTTTTGTACGATCCGGCGCCAAGCTCGACGCCGACGGCAAGAAACGGCTGGCAAAGATCAACGAGGAGCTGTCCTCGCTCGGCACGACTTTCGGCCAGAATGTGCTTGCCGACGAGCGCGACTGGGCGCTGTTCCTCGACGAGGCCGACCTGGCCGGCCTGCCGGACTTTCTGAAAAGCTCGATGGCCGAGGCGGCCGAAATGCGCGGCCAGAAGGGCCGCTATGCCGTCACCCTGTCGCGCTCGATCTATGAGCCGTTCTCGACCTTCTCCGAACGCCGCGACCTGCGCGAGACCGCTTTCCGCGCCTTCACCATGCGCGGCCAGAATGGCGGCGCCACCGACAACACAACCGTAGTGCGCGACATGCTGAAGCTGCGCGCCGAAAAGGCAAAGCTGCTCGGCTACGGCTCCTTCGCCGCGCTGAAGCTTGACGACACCATGGCCAAGACGCCGGAGGCGGTGCACGCGCTGCTTGATCCGGTGTGGGAGAAGGCGCTGGAAAAAGCAGCGGCCGACAAGACCGACCTGCAGCGGCTGGCGACGCAGGTGGGCAGCAATGAAAAATTCGCCGCCTGGGACTGGCGCTTTTACCAGGAGAAACTGCGTGCGGAGAAATTCGCCTTCGACGAGGCCGAACTGAAACCCTATTTGCAGCTCGACCGGATCATCGACGCCTGCTTCGACGTGGCGACACGGCTGTTCGGCATAACCTTCGTGGAGAAGAAAGGCATCGCCGTCTGGCATCCCGACGCCCGTGTCTTCGTGGTTAGGAATGCCGACGGCAGCGAGCGCGGCCTGTTCCTCGCCGATTATTTCGCCCGGCCGTCAAAGCGCTCCGGCGCCTGGATGAGCGCGCTGCAATCCGGTTATGGGCTCGGTCACGGCTCGAAACCGGTGATTTACAACATCATGAACTTCGCCAAGCCGCCGGTCGGCGAGCCGGCTCTGCTGTCGGTCGACGAGGCGAAGACGCTGTTCCACGAGTTCGGCCATGCACTGCACGGCATGCTGACCGATGTCACCTGGCCGTCGGTCGCCGGAACCTCGGTCAGCCGAGATTTCGTCGAACTGCCCTCGCAGCTCTACGAGCACTGGCTGACCGTGCCGGCTGTGCTGGAAAAGCACGCGTTGCATGTCAAGACCGGCAAGCCGATGCCCAAGGCGCTGCTCGATAAGATGCTGGCCGCGCGGACTTTCGGCGCTGGCTTTGCAACAGTGGAATTCACCGCCTCTGCCTTGATGGACATGGCCTATCATGCGCGGCCGGATGCGCCGCAGGAGCCGCTTCGTTTCGAAGCCGAAACGCTCGAAAAGCTTGATATGCCTGATACCATCGCCATGCGCCATCGCACCCCCCATTTCGGCCACGTGTTTTCCGGTGACGGCTACTCCGCCGGCTATTACTCCTACATGTGGTCGGAAGTGCTCGATGCCGACGCCTTCGCCGCCTTCGAGGAGACCGGCGACCCCTTCAACCCCGCACTCGCCGAGCGGCTGCGCAAGAACATCTATGCCGCCGGCGGCTCGAAAGACCCGGAGGAGCTTTACACGGCGTTTCGCGGCAAGATGCCGTCACCGGAAGCGATGATGGTGAAGCGCGGATTGGTGTAGCGCTGGGTAATCTCCCCCCTCGAGGGCAGGGCTATCGCATATGAGTAAAGAGCTGGAAGAGGAAGTCTCTGTTCCATCTGGCTCTTCGCATCTTGCTGGCGATGGGTTTGTCGAGAGGATGGGCTTGCAAGATGTTTTGGGCGAGGCGTCTGATGATGGCCAGGTTTTGCGGCCCGTTATCCTTGCGGGTTCGGGCATCGTCCTCATGGAAGACGACATCGAGGCTCCAGTGCAACTGGTTCTCGATGGTCCAATGTGCTCTGACGGTCTCGGCCAGTCTTTTGGGCATGAGCACTTTGG
>NZ_JAMYMV010000023.1:0-79875 GCF_040318715.1 Mesorhizobium sp. M1050
CCGCTCGGCGGCCAGCAGAACAAAACCAGAAGCAGCGGACAACTCGTGTGCTACCTAAACCGGACAACTTAATTCGCTATCGACAGCCCTAGGTCTCTCTGATGGGGCTACAGCTTGCCGTTGCGCTGCTGGACCATCATGAAGGTGTCGTAATTGTATTCGGCCACCTGCGCCCAGAGATAGTGCTCTTTGCGGAAGCCCTTGATCGATTCCCAGATCTTCTTGAACGGGGCGTTGGAGGCTTCCATTTCGGCATAGACCTCGTTGGCTTTTTCGAAACAGGCCGCCATGATCTCCTGGCTGAACGGGCGCAGTTTCGCGCCGCCGGCCACCAGCCGCTTCACCGCCGCAGGGTTCAAATAATCGTACTTCTGCAGCATGTTGGCGTCCGCGGCCTGTGCCGCGGTGCGCAGAAGCGACTTGTAAGTCGGCGAAAGCTCGTCGTATTTCGCCTTGTTGAACATCAGGTGGACGGTCGGGCCGCCTTCCCACCAGCCGGGATAGTAGTAATAGGGCGCGACCTTGTAGAAGCCGAGCTTCTCGTCGTCATAGGGCCCAACCCATTCGGCGGCGTCGATGGTGCCTTTTTCCAGCGCAGGATAGATATCGCCGCCGGCGATCTGCTGCGGCACGACGCCGAGCCTCTGCACCACCTTGCCGGCAAAACCGCCGATGCGCATCTTGAGGCCGGAAAGGTCGGCCACCGTTTTGATTTCCTTGCGGAACCAGCCGCCCATCTGCACGCCGGTGTTGCCGCCCGGCAGGCCGAAAAGGCCCTGCGTGGCGAGAAACTCGTTGAACAGGTCGATGCCGCCGCCATGGTAATGCCAGGCATTCATGCCGCGTGCGTTGAGCGAGAAGGGAACCGCCGCACCGAGTGCCCATGTCGGGTCCTTGCCCCAGTAATAATATGCCACCGTGTGGCAGGCTTCGACCGTGCCGGCGGTGGTGGCGTCGGCGGCCTGGAGGCCCGGCACCAGTTCGCCGGCGGCGAAGACCTGGACCTGGAAATTGCCGTCGGTGGCTTCCGACAGCATCTTCGAGAACACCTCGGCGCCGCCATAGATGGTGTCGAGGGACTTCGGGAAGGACGACGCCAGCCGCCACGTCACCTTGGGATTGGACTGAGCTATTGCGGGCGCCGCCAGAGTGGCCGCCGCCGCCGCGGCGCCGACGCCTGTGACACCAGCCTTGCGAATGAATGAACGACGATCCATGCAGTTCCTCCCTTTTGGATCAAAAGACCGACGTTCGGGGATATCCTCGATTTCAGTGTCGGTTCGTTCGAGACAATACACGGGCAAGAAGTCGAGTCCAGCACGGCGGCCCGATTTGACGGCGAAGCCCAGCCGCCCTGCAACTATAGTCTAACGGGCCGTTTCCTGGCCTATGTGACACGTTGAAACTTGGCATGGAAAAATCCCCAGGGATCGCCTATTTTGGAGGCAGGAATCCCTTGCTCAGATGGAACACAGAGCCAAAATGCATCAGCCGCTCGTCGCCATATCAACCGACGTCCGTCAGTTCGACAACTACACCTGGCATGCCGTCCCGCAGCAATATCTGGAAGCGGCGATCACCGGCGCCGGCGTGTTCCCGGTGCTTGTGCCGTCGTTTGGTGACCGGCTCGACTTCGACGAACTTCTGTCGTCGGTCGATGGCGTGATGGTCACCGGCTCGAAATCCAATGTGCATCCTTCGCTTTATGGCGGCGACGCCAGCGAAGCCAACGGGCCCTATGACCCGGCGCGCGACGCCACGACGCTGCCGCTGATTCGCCGGGCGATCGAGCGCGGCGTGCCGCTGCTCGCGATCTGCCGCGGCATCCAGGAATTGAATGTGGCGCTCGGCGGCACGCTCGGCACCGAGATCCAGGAGCGCGAGGGTTCGCTCGACCACCGCGCCCCGGTGAGCGACAATCAGGACGAACGCTTCGGTATCCGGCAGACGGTGACGATCAAGCCCGGAAGCTGCCTGGCCGGTGTGTTCGGCGAGGGCGACATCATGGTCAATTCCGTACACCGCCAAGCGGTCGACCGGCTCGGCTCGAAGCTGCAGATCGAGGCCGTCGCCAACGACGGCACGGTCGAAGCGGTGTCGGTCAGGGATGCTCGCGCCTTCGCCGTCGGCGTCCAATGGCACCCTGAATATTGGGTCAAGTCGGACAGCAACTCGGCGAAAATATTCCGCGCCTTCGGCGATGCTGTTCGCCTGCACGCCGCGGCGAAAGCCGGAGCGCGCGCTGCGGCAGAATAATCAGTCGCCAGATTTAGAGTCACTGGTGGCCGCCAGCGACAGCAGCGGCAGCGCCGGGGCGTAAGATTCGTAGCCATTGCCGTCGGCAGCCGCGAATGTGACGATCGGATCGACACCGTTGGCGCTGAAGGCGACCGTGCCGTCGTCTTGCTCTCGCCAGAACTTCGCCTGCTCTATGCCCGGCAAGAGTTTGCGGCAGATCGGGGCGACGGCAAGCAGGGACAAGCCATCCGAGATTTCGGTCCCGCGACTGACCGCACACGCCGCCTCGTCGCCATTGGCGACCAACCTGTAGCTGTTGGACGGCACGACTTCGTCGGCGGCACTTTCACTGCTGCCACCGTGAAACAGCTGAATGCTGCCAAACAGGGCTGCGGCAGCGATCAATGCGGAAATTGCTTTCATCATTCTTCATCCACGCACACCGGACAGGATAAAGAATGATTCCTGAGGGTTAAGCCGACGTTAATAAACGCGGCAGCCGCAGCTCAGCCACGAGCCCTGACTCCGACCGTCTCCGGCACCGGCGTCAGCGGGCGGCGCTCGATGAACCAGGACACCAGATTGTCTACGCACAGGTCCGCCATGGCACGGCGGGTGTGATCCGAGGCCGAGCCGACATGCGGCAACAGCGAGGTGTTTGGCGCGTCGAGCAACGCCTTGGGCACGTTCGGTTCGTCGGCAAAGACATCGAGGCCGGCAGCGGCGATGATGCCGTTGGCGAGTGCTGCCGCAAGCGCGGGCTCATCGACCGTGCTGCCGCGGCCGATGTTGACGAAGACGCCATCGGCGCCAAGCGCCGACAGGATTTCGGCATTGACCGCCTTCTCCGTCGAGGCTCCGCCAGGCGCTACCGAAATCAGTGTGTCGACGGATTCGGCAAGGCCTTTCAGCGTCGGATGGTACTGGTAGGAAAGCCCTTCGACGCGACGCCGATTGTGGTAGGAGACCGGCAGGCCGAAAGCTTCGAGCCGCCGGGCGATAGCTTGTCCGATGCGGCCCATGCCGAAAATACCCACACGGCGCCCGCGCAAGGTCAGCCGGCTCAGCGGATAGTTGCCGTTGCGCACCCAACTGCCATCGCGCAGCCAGGTTTCGGCTCGCGGCAGGTCGCGGACAGTGTTGATCAGCAGCCCGATGGCAGTGTCGGCAACTTCCTCGGTCAGCACGTCGGGCGTGTTGGTGACCATGACGTTCTTCGCCGCCGCATGGCCGACATCGACCGAATCATAGCCGACGCCGAAGGAAGCGATGAGTTCGAGATTGGGCAGTGCATCCATCATCGCCGCGTTGATGCCGGCGAACGAAGCGATGCCACGCACGTTGCTGCGCATCTCGTCGGTGACCAGGGACGGATCGGCACGTTCGATTGTGACACGCCTGAATGTGCGGTCGATGCGGTCGACCGCATGATCGTTGAAATCGCCCGGCACCAGGATGGTGACGGTTTGCAGTTGTTCGGCCTTGGTCATCCACGCTCCACCGGCTTGCCGGTCGACTGACGTACATGCAGTTCCGGCTTGATCAATTCCTGCGAGGGCCGCACCATCTGCCCGTTGAGCTTGTCGAGCAGGGCGCTGGCGGCACGGCGGCCCACCTCGCGCTGCCCATTCCAGACGGTGGTGAGTGCCGGCGTCGCAATCGCCGCCTCTTCGAGATCGTCATAGCCGGTGACGGAAATGTCCAGGCCAGGCACGAGGCCGGCTCGCGCGATGCCGTTCATGAGCCCGATGGCGACAAGGTCGTTCCAGCAGCAGGCCGCCGTCGGTCTATCCTTCAGCGCCAGGAATTGCCCGGCGGCCTCGAAACCGGCCTGCTTGGTGCGCGGGCCGGCGATGCGCCAGGACGGCCTGACTTCAAGCCCGGCCGCCTCCATGGCGTTGACATAGCCCTGGTAGCGATCGCGGCCGGTCGAGGTCTGGTCGGTGCCGCCGATCATGGCGATGCGCTTGTGTCCGAGCGAGATCAGATGGTTGGTGGCGAGCCCGGTGCCATAAGCATCGTCGCCGCGGAAGACCGGCACGTCGGCGCCCTCGACGGTGCGCGCGATCAGCACCGCCGGCAGACCGTTCTCCTCGGCCATCACGATATCGGAAGCGGGTGTGCCGATGGCCGGCGACATGATGACGCCGTCGGCGCCGAGCTGCAAAAGCGTGTCGATGAAAGTGCGCTGCTTTTCAAGCTGATCGTAGTGGTTAGACAGGATGAAGGTCTGCCGGCTGCGGTCGAGCTCGCTTTCGATCGAGCGCAGGATTTCGGCGAAGAACGGGTTCATGATGTCGTGGACCACGACGCCGACAATGCCCGAACGCGAGGTGCGCAGGCTGGCGGCGCGGCGGTTGTAGATGTAGCCGATGGCGCGAGCGTGTTCCTTGATGCGGTCGCGCGTGATTCCGGCAACCAGAGGGCTGTCGCGCAGCGCCAGCGAGACCGTGGCCGTGGACACGCCGAGCGCATCCGCGATCGTCGAAAGCTTGATTTTTTGTGCCAGCGCTCTGCGCTCCCCGACCGACCTGAGTTCTTGACCTAAACAGTTTAAAGGCGGCGTTATGCCACCGATCGAAGGCAAATCAAAGTTTTTTTGCCAGCGCTTCCGCCTCGACATCCGAACCCGCGCGGCTCTGCAGCCGAAGCCGGTGCTCGCGATGAACGATGTAGAGGCCGCTGGCAACGATGATGGCGGCGCCGTCCAGCGTCCAGCGGTCGGGAAACTGCTTGAAGACGATCCAGCCGGAAATGATCATCCATACCATCTGCGAATAGGGATAGGGCGCCAATGCCGTGGTGGTCGCCAGCCGGTAGGCCTGGACCAGCAGCCAGTGACCAACACCGCCGAACACGCCGAGCATGAGCAGGACGAACCAGTGCCAGCCATCATGCGGCAGCGAAAATGAAAACGGCAGCAAGGGCAATAGCAGCAGCGCCGGCGCCAGCGCCGAGAACAGGATCAGGCTCTCCGGCGTCTCGGTCGCCGACATGCGGCGCGTCATGATGACGTAGAAGCAGTTCGACAGCGTCGAGCCGAGCGCGAAGAGATGCCCGATGCCGAAAATCCCGACGCCCGGCCGGGTGATGATGAGAACACCGGCAAAGGCCGCCAGGATTGCCAGCCAGCGGCGCCAGCCCGCCCATTCGCCGAGCAGCGGACCGGCCAGAGCCGTGATCACCATCGGCCCGAAAAAATAGATCGAGGTGGTCTCGGCCAGTTGCAGGGACCGTAGCGCCAGGACGTTGAAGATGGTCGAGCCGAACAAGAACAGGCCGCGCAGGACATGCGCCGGCAGATTGTCCGGGCGAAAGCGCGCCGGCTCGCGCCAGCCGCGAAGCAGCGTGCCGACCAGCACCACATGCACGGCAAAGCGCACCCAAGCAACGATCAGCACCGAAACGCCGGCAAGGACGAGGTACTTGCTGCTGGTGTCGAGGAAGGTGAAACAGACATAGGTGGAAAGCATGCACAGGATCGCCACCGGTGGCGTCGCGCTTTCTAGATGTCTTTGGGGAGCACTCAATTGCAGGCCGGATCGGAAGCTGGACTGGAGCTCTCCTTTGCGGGAATTGCCGGCTCCCGGCAAGCCAATTGTCGGCGTCGCGACACGAAAGCCGGCTGGCACAACAAGAGCCGCCGGCAGGCGTAGTGTCTGAAGGGCTACGGATGCATGCGGGCGCCCTTGGTGATCTTGTCGACCAGCTTCTTGTCGGCGCGAAGCGCTATGCCGACCACCTTGGCGTCTTCAGGCGCGAATTCGGCGAAGACGGCGCGGTTGGCCGCGTCAAAGCCGGTCGAAAACATCTCCTCGACATAGAGCGAGGTCGTCACGCCGCGCTCCAGTGTGCGCATGTGTATCGTGCCAAGCGTTGCCTGGTCGGCGGACAGCACGATGACCGGCTGGATCGACAGCGGGTTGTAGAGATTGCCGGCGCGATCGCAATAGGGCTCGCCGATGATGTCGGGAAACTGGGCGGCGATGCCGCTGGTCAGGAAGGCGGTGACGTTGAGTTTCTGCCAAACCGGCAAATCCTGCCTGAGCACGATTGCAAATTTCGTATCGAACATGAGAAAATAGACCATTCGAGGTTGCGCCCCGGTTTTGGGACTGAAGGAAACGATGTCGCACGATCTAGACAGCCAGGCCTTTAGAGGTCTTGGACGTTTGTGCGTCGATGCGGCGGAAAACTGCATTATCTCCGCCCCCGACCCCGCCGGCATGGAGCGGATCGAGGCGCGCTTCCACGGCAATGCCTTCGACCTGCATCGCCACGATACCTACGCGATCGGCGTGACGCTGCACGGGGTGCAGACGTTCCGCTATCTCGGCGCGACGCGCCACAGCCTGCCCGGCCAGATCATCGTGCTGCATCCCGACGAGTTGCATGACGGCGGCGCCGGTACGGAGGCCGGCCTGCGCTACCGGATGCTCTATTTGGAGCCGTCTTTGATGCTGGAGTGCCTTGGCGGCGCGTCGCTGCCGTTTGTCAGGGATGGCGTGGTGACGGACGCGGCCTTCTGCGCCACGCTGCTTTCGGCGCTGGGCCCGATGGAGCGGGAACTCGACGAGTTGTTCGTCGACGACTTCCTCGCGCAGTTGATGCAAAGCCTGACGCGGCATGCCGGCCAGCCGGCAAAGCCGATGGCCAGGACGGCGTGGCGGGCGGCTGCACTGGCTCGCGACTATCTCACGGAAAACCTGACCCGCCCAGTGCGTTCCGGCGAGTTGGAAGCGGTAACGGGGCTCGACCGCTATGCCCTGTCACGGCATTTCCGAGCCGCCTTCTCGACCAGCCCGCATCGTTTCCTGGTGATGCGCCGGCTCCAGCGCGCGCGGAGGATGATCGCCGCCGGCGAGCCATTGGCGCAAATCGCCATCGACGCCGGCTTCAGCGACCAAAGCCATTTCATCAGGCAATTCAAGAAGGCGTTCGGCATGACGCCGGGACGCTGGTCGTCGCTTATACAAGGCTCTGCAGCGGCGGCTTGAACGCCTGCCGCCTGGAGCAATTCCAGGAAAAGTGTGACGCGGTTTTCCGTCCGGAATTGCGTCAAAACAAAGAGTTGGAGCGGTTCGCCGTTTTCCGTGGAAAGGTGGAATGCTCTAACGCACAATCAGTCGTCCGACTCGGCGTCGTCGTCGATCAAAGCCAGTTCTTCGTTCGAGAGGTTGGCCTCGATGCGGGCGAGCAGCTTGAACAGCGTCTTCTGGTCCTTCTTGTCGAGGCCTTTCAGCGCCTGCTTTTCCGTCTTCTTCACCGACTTCTCGATGGCGTGAATGATCTCGCGCCCGGTATCGGTGAGGAAGATATGCGCCTGGCGGGCATCGGCCTCGGAGGCGCGTTTATCCAGGAAACCTTGGGCCTGCAAGCGGTTGATGGTCTTCGTGATGGTCGGCGGCCGTACGCCGAGACGCCCTGCAAGATTGCCGGGCGTCTGGCCATCCTCGCGGTCGAGCGCCAGCATGATCTGGTCCTGGCCGGCATAAAAGCCGTGCGCTAGAAGCCGTGCCGCCAGCGCAGTTCTTGCAAGCCTTGCCGCCGAATGCAGCCGGCTCATTGTCGCAGTCTTGTCCGCCTTGGCCATGGTCATCCCTCTTCGGCCGTACCGGGTGCGGGCAGCATAGAGGCAGCCGGCCGGTTGGCAATGACGATCAAAAAGATTTCCGGCGCTTCAAACATCTTTGCCGGCAAGCATTGTGGTGTCCGAGGTGGCTAATGCCAGATGTTTATTTCAGTTAGATGACAAACGAGTTTTCGCGGCCGGAGTTTTCGTCGCGGGCACGGCGCGTGAGCGAATGGCGCTCAGCCAGGCTTCACCGCGACGATCATCAGCGCCTGGTAGGCATCCTCCACCTCGCGCAGTGCCGCCTGCGACAGCGGTCCGGCCTGCCTGGCGATGCCGTCACTGGCGTTCGAGGTGTCGCGCTTGCCGGGCCGGTCATTGTAGGGCGCGACCGTGGTGAATATCTGCTCGCTGAGACTGTCGGGGAAAAACAACTGGCCGGTCATTACCGAACTGTCGTCGGGGAAGACCTTGAAATGGATATGGGTGGTGCGGCCGCGATACCAGCCGGGATAGATGGTGGCGAAAGAAACGATGCCGCTTGCATCGGTCTTCTGCCAGCCGCGCAGGAAGGTCTGGCCCGACGTGTCGACGTCCCTGCCGTCACCTTGCCCCGGATAGCCGGAATAGGCACCTTGCGCGTCGCAATGCCAGATGTCGACACGTGCGCCGGCAAGCGGCCGGCAGGCCGCGTCGACGACCTGCAACCGGACATCAAGGGCTATGCCCTTCTTGCCTTCGGTGACATCGGCACGTTCGAGCTTCGGGTCGAAATAGAACGGTCCCTCGGTCACTTCAGGTGTAATGGCGCAGACACCGGCGCCGGTCTCGAAAAGGGCCAGTCCGGCATAGGGCGAGGCCTGGGTAACCGAAGATTGGGCGGCCATTGCCGCGGCCGGTAGGAAGACACCACCGCCGGCGGTAACCGCGATCAAGCCGAGCGCCTTGCGCCTGTTCAATGAGAAGGAGGATGGCTTGCTGGACATATCGTGCCTCTCGAATTGGCCTCCCCCATCCTGATCTAGGCGGTCATAGCGGCTCTCGCCAATGGAAGTTCGGTAATGTCGGCAAGCCGGTTTGGCCCATCGGTTTGCCTCGTGCAAAAGCCCGGCGCACATCCTATATGGAGCCGACAATCTCATTTCGATGGCCGGACTTTGCGGCCCAGATAGTTCGAGGCAACCCATGAGCGACGCACAGACGCAGATTCCCGTAACCGTTCTCACCGGCTATCTCGGCGCCGGCAAGACGACGCTGCTCAATCGCATCCTGTCGGAAAACCACGGCAAGCGCTACGCCGTCATCGTCAACGAGTTCGGCGAAATCGGCATCGACAACGACCTGATCGTGGAATCCGACGAGGAGATCTACGAGATGAACAATGGCTGCGTCTGCTGCACGGTGCGCGGCGATCTGATTCGCGTCGTCGAGGGCCTGATGCGCCGGCCCGGCCGTTTCGACGCCATCGTCGTCGAGACCACCGGGCTCGCCGATCCGGTGCCGGTGGCGCAGACGTTCTTCATGGACGACGACGTGCGTTCCAAGACCAGGCTCGACGCGGTGGTGGCGCTGGTCGACGCAAAGCATCTGCCGCTGCGGCTCAAGGATTCCAGGGAGGCCGAGGACCAGATCGCCTTCGCCGACGTCGTCGTGCTCAACAAGACCGATCTCGTCACCCCCGAAGAGCTTGCCAAGGTCGAGGCGACGATCCGCGCCATCAATCCGGCGGCGAAGATCCACCGCACGGCGCGAGCCAGCGTCGACCTATCCGAAGTGCTCGACCGCGGCGCCTTCGACCTGTCCAGGGCGCTGGAAAACGATCCGCATTTCCTCGAGGCGCATGATGACCACGATCATCATGACCACGACCATGATCATCACGACCATGATCATGACGGGCACCATCATCACGCGCATGCTTCCGACATCCATGACGTGACCGTGCAGTCAGTTTCGCTGCGCGGCGGCGAGATGGACCCGAAGAAATTCTTCCCATGGATCGAGAAGATCACCCAGATGGAAGGCCCCAACATCCTGCGGCTGAAGGGCATTATTGCGCTCAAGGGCGACGATGAACGCTATGTCATCCAGGGTGTGCACATGATCATCGAGGGCGACCACCAGCGTGCCTGGAAGGATGGCGAAAAGCATGAGAGCCGGCTTGTTTTCATCGGCCGCGAACTCGACGCCGAGCGGCTGAAGAAGAGTTTTGACGCCTGCCAGGCGGCCTGACCGTTACCAATGGCGCGTTTGTTCGATCTGGCCGATGATTTCCTGATCATCGGCGACATCATTCAACTTTCCGATAATTACGATGTCGGCCCCGGCTCTGGGACCGTCGATCTTATGGTGTTCGATCCTCAGGAGGATGAGGCCGGGCTTGGACTCATGGTGACGTCCGGCTACAAGGCGGGTCTGGTCTTCTCAGTGCTGCCGGAGGAAAGCCGGTTCGAGAAAAAACCTGGACTTTCGAAAGCCTGGTTGATCGAAAACTGGGACAAATGGTTCGTGTTCACCTATCAAGGCGGCCCGGTTCCGATCGAGGAAACCGTGATCCTGCGCTGGAACGAACGAATGACCGTTGAGACTTGCCATGCCGACCGTCGCCCCGCTTGATCTCGATGGACATTGCGTCGCCGCCGTCTTTCTCGGCGACGTGCCGCATTTCGCGATGGCCGACGGCGCCGTCCATCGGCTCGACCTTGGCCACAAGACGGTACAGGCCAATGACGGGCTGCTTGCCGCCTTCCATGATGTGGCCAACGACCGGCTGATCACCGGCGGCGAGGACGGCAAGGTGTTTGCCGTGAAGGCGGGCGGCGAGGCCACCGAACTGACCAATGCCGGAAAGAAATGGATCACCAGCGTTGCTGCTGGGCCGCAAGGCGCCATCGCCTATGCGACGGGCAAGACCGCCTTCGTGCGCTTTGCCGACGGCAAGACCCGGGAATTCGTCCATCCGCGCTCGGTCGAGGGACTGGCCTTTTCGCCCAAGGGCATGCGTTTCGGCGTTGCTCGCTACAATGGCGCGACGCTGCATTTCCCGGCCGCCGAGGGAAAGCCGGTGGAGCTCGAATGGGCCGGCGCCCACACCGGCATCACCTTCTCGCCCGATGGCGCGTTCCTGGTCACCACCATGCAGGAAAATGCATTGCATGGCTGGAAGCTCGCCGACGGCAAGCACATGCGCATGAGCGGTTATCCCGGCAAGGTCAAAAGCCTGTCGTGGAGCGTGAAGGGCAAGTGGCTGGCGAGTTCCGGCGCGCCGGCGGCGATCATCTGGCCATTTTCAAGCAAGGATGGTCCCATGGGCAAGGCCCCGCTGGAGCTCGGCACGCGCGGCAACGCCATGGTGACATCAGTCGCCTGCCACCCGAGCCAGGACGTCGTCGCCGTCGGCTATGATGACGGCATGGTGATGGCGGTGCGCTTTGCAGACGCCAAGGAAGTGCTGTTGCGTCGACCGGGCAAGGGCGCCATCACCTCGATGATGTGGGACAGGGAAGAGCGCCGCGTTGCCTTCGGCAGTGCCGCAGGCGACTGCGGCGTCATCGACATCACGGCGTAGTTTCGGATTTACTCAGCCCCGCACGACACCTTGCCCGTCAACTCAACAGTCTTGCCGTCCTTGTCCGTGTCAGCGGATTTGTCATAGACGGCGAGCGTGTACTGACCGTCATAGACGCCCTCGTCGCTGGTCTTGGTCAGGATCGTCAGCTCGACATAGTTGTAGGTATCTGCGAGCTGATGCTCGCGGTAGATGTTCAGCCGCAATTCCTTGCCGTCCAGCCAGTACTGGGTCAGATTGGAATCCTCGAACACGGTCTTGCGCAGGTCATCGCCGACCTGGCCTCGTCTTGATTTCGAGATCGCCGCGAAAGTTGAAGGTCGGGTCGCCCATGCCTCTGGTGACGCCGGCACCGACGTCGAATGCCACAGCATCATCGTCAACGTTGCACCAGATGCCACCTGAGGCGAAGGCCGCGCTGGCCGATAACAACAGCGTTGCCACACCGATGATCGTCCGCATTTCTGTCCCCCATGGCCGCTTGTATTGGCGCTGACTTCGTCAACGGGGTCAAGCGGTGCCCATGCCGGCTGAGCCAATGCAGGACAGATGCGCGGCCAATTGCGCTTGCGGACACGGATTGGCTAAGAGTGGCGGACCAGAGGGGTTTCATGCACACGTCAAAGACGTCCATCGGCGGCATCAGCCGCGACCGCATTGCCGAATTGCGCGAGACCGAAGGCGCGGCCTTCCGCAAGGCCCGGCCGAAGTCGCAAGCCAAGGCCGGCAATGGCCTGCCCGGCTTCTTCGGCGGCGTGCCGATGCACTGGATGAATGACTGGCCGACGCCGTTTCCGATCCTGGTCGACAGCGCCAAGGGCGCGACCATCACCGACATCGACGGTATCAGGCTCGACGATTTCTGCCTTGGCGACACCGGCTCGATGTTCGGCCATTCGCCGCCGCCGGTGGCGCGTACCATCCGCCGGCAGGCCGGGCGCGGCCTGACCTATATGCTGCCTTCGGAAGACGCGATCGCTATCGGGCCGTTGCTACAACAGCATTTCGGCCTGCCGTTTTGGCAGATCGCGACGACGGCGACCGACGCCAACCGCTTTGCATTGCGCGTCGCCCGCGCCGTCACCGGGCGAGAAAAGATCCTCGTCTTCAACGGCTGCTATCACGGCTCGGTCGACGAGACGATGGTGCGGCTTGTCGATGGTATCGCGGTCAATCGGCCGGGGCTGGCGGGCGAATTCCGCGACCTGACCCGCACCGCCAAGGTCATCGAGTTCAACGATGTTTCAGCACTCGAAGCCGCGCTCAAGGACAAGGATGTCGCCTGCGTCATCGCCGAACCGGTGCTGACCAATTCCTGCATGGTGCTGGCCGATGCCGGTTTCCACAATGCGCTGCGCAGACTGACGCGCGAAGCCGGCACGCTGCTCTTGATCGACGAGACGCATACGATCTCGACCGGCCCGGGCGGCTACACCAGGAAATACGGGCTGGAGCCGGATTTCTTCGTTCTGGGCAAGCCGATTGCCGGCGGCGTGCCGGCCAGTGTGTGGGGCATGAGCGACGACGTCGCATCGCGCTACGCCGATTACAACAGGACCAAGGAGCCGGGCTATTCCGGCATGGGCACGACGCTCTCGGCCAACCCGCTGCAGTTCGCGGCGATGCGCGCCACACTCGAAGAGGTGATGACGCAGGAAAATTATGACCGCATGGACGATCTGGCACGGCGGCTGGATGCCGGGCTGACCGGCGTGATCGACCGCTACCGCCTGCCCTGGCATGTTTCCCGCGTCGGCGCGCGCGTCGAGTTCATCTGCGCGCCCGGCCCCTTGAGGAATGGCGCCGAGGCAGAGACAGCGCATGCGCCGGAACTGGAGGCAGCAATCCATGTCGCGCTGGTCAATCGCGGCGTGCTGATCGCACCCTTCCACAACATGATGCTGATCTCGCCGGCGACGTCGGGGGCCCAGGTCAACCGGCTGATCGCCGCCTTCGGCGCGGTTGCGGCAAAGCTTGCGGCATGAGACAAGCGGCGATGGACCACCCCAATGCCATGATGACCTCACCCTCGGGCTCGACGCCCACCGAGGCGCAAGCCTTTCTCGACGCCCATCCCGAGATCGAGGCTTTCGATATCGTGCTGACCGCCGCCAATGGCGTCGGTCGCGGCAAGATCGTGCGCCGGCACGAGCTGAAAAGCATCTTCGAGGGCGGCCGCCATATGCCGATCTCGATCCTCGGCCTCGACATCACCGGCGAGGATGTGCACGAGACCGGGCTGATCTGGACGACCGGCGACGGCGACCTCAGGGCATGGCCGATCCCCGGCACGCTGGTGCCGCTCTACGGCACGAACCCGCCGCGCGGCCAGTTGCTGATGGCCATGTACCAGCTCGACGGCCAGCCCATGTCATCGGATCCGCGCCTCGCGCTGGCACGGCAGGTCGACATATTGGCAGCCAAGGGTCTCTATCCGGCCGGCGCCTTCGAACTCGAATTTTTTCTTCTTGCCAATGAGCGCGATGCCGACGGCAAGGTGCAGCCGGCGCGCGCCGTGCTCGACGGCCGTGTCTCGAGCAAGACCGAGGTCTATTCCGTCGATCACCTGCACGGCATGGAGCCGCTGTTTTCCGACATCTATGCCGCGGCCAAGGCGCAAGGAATTCCGGCCGAGACGGTGATTTCCGAATATGCGCCGGGCCAATACGAACTGACGCTGAACTACCGCAAGGACGTGATGCGAGCAGCCGACGACCTCGTCATGCTGAAGCGGCTGGTCCGCGCGCAGGCGCGTCGCCACGGCGTCACCGCCTGTTTCATGGCCAAGCCGATCGAGAAATATGCCGGCTCCGGTATGCATTTTCATGTCTCGCTGCAGGACAAGGCTGGCCGAAACGTCTTTGCCGAAGCCGGCGGCGAGAGCTGGTCGCTGCCGTTGCTGCAAGGGCTCGGCGGCCTGATCCAGACGATGGCGGAATCGATGCTGGTGTTTGCGCCGCACGCCAATTCCTGGCGGCGATTCGTCTCGCAATCCTATGCGCCGGTGGCGCCGACCTGGGGTGTGAACAACCGCTCGGTGGCGCTGCGCGTGCCGGCGGGCGACGCCAAGAACCGGCGCATCGAGCACAGGCCGTCCGGCGTCGACGCCAACCCCTATTTGATAGCCGCGACCGTGCTGGCCGCTATAGTCAAGGGGCTCGACGAAGGTCTCGACCCCGGCCCCGAAACCACTGGCAACGGCTACGAGGCGGCAGTCACGCGCACGACCATGCCGGTCGATTGGCGCGCCGCAATCGAAGCGGCGAGGGCATCCAGCTTCCTGAAAGGCGCGCTCGGCGAGGACCTGCACCGGACCTTCGTGGCGATCAAGCAGTCGGAGTATCTGCGGGTGGCGCGCACGGTCAGCGAACTGGATTACCACCTCTATCTGCACGAGGTGTAAGGAAAGGAACCATCGCCGATCTCGTTCATTTCAATATCGAAATGGGACGAGGCAAGATGATGGCGACCACGGGCCTTCCGCATGAAGCGAAGATCCCTGCCCGGCGTGTTTCTATTGCACGTGCGGAGCCGATAGCGGACGAAGCCAAAGCCAGCTCGATCACGAACCTGCGCGAGGCAGCAGAGGGCTGCCGTCGCTGCCCGCTTTGGCGTCATGCGACGCAGACCGTCTTCGGCGAAGGGCCGGACGATGCCAAGGTGATCTTCGTCGGCGAACAGCCTGGTGATCAGGAGGACCTCGCCGGCAAGCCTTTCGTCGGGCCCGCAGGCAGGGTGTTCGACGCCATCCTTGATGACGCTGGGGTTGACCGTCAGAAAGTCTACGTCACCAACGCAGTCAAGCACTTCAAATTCGAACCCCGAGGCAAGCGGCGCATTCATTCCAAGCCGAATGCCGGCGAGATTCAGGCCTGCCGCTGGTGGCTCGACCAGGAGTTCGACCTGATCAAGCCGAACATCGCCGTGGCACTCGGCGCGACAGCGGCGACGTCGCTGCTGGGCAAGCCGATTCCGGTGATGAAGATGCGTGGCCAGGTGATCGAACGCGAGGACGGTTTGCGCGTCTTTGTCACTATCCATCCCTCCCTCATCCTGCGCATTCGTGAGCCTGCGGACAAGCAAGCCGAACGAGGCCGGTTCCTGGACGATATGAGAAAGGTGAAGCGGCTGATGGCCGCCTGAGATCACCTGGTGCTGGGATTATCCGACGAGGATTGCCCTGAGATCGTTGACATTCGTGCCGGTCGGGCCCGGCACGAAAAGATCGCCAACCGCGTTGAAGGCCGTCCAGGCATTGTTGCCGACCAGCATAGCCTTGGCATCGACCCCGGCTGCCCGCATGCGCGATACGGTCGAACCGTCGGCAAAGGCGCCGGCATTGTCTTCCGAACCGTCGATACCGTCGGTGTCGGCGGCCAGTGCGTGAATGGCTTCGACGCCGCTGATGCCGATGGCGAAGGCGAGCAGGAATTCCGAATTGCGGCCGCCCTTGCCCTTAGCACGAAGTGTCACCGTGGTTTCGCCACCCGATAGGATCAGCACCGGCTTTGGAAATGGGCGGTTGCGCGTCGCCACTTCGCGGGCGATCGCCGCGTGGACGCCGCCGACCTCGCGCGCTTCGCCTTCGATCGAGTCGGAGAGGATGACGGCCTCGACGCCTTGCCGTTTCGCTTCCGCGGCCGCTGCCTCGAGCGATACGCCGGCAGAGGCGATCAGATGTACCTCGTTGCGCGAAAAACGTTCATCCTCAGGACTTGGCGCATCGGCGGCCGGCGAATTGATATGCGCCATCACCGAGGCCGGCAGTTTCATGCCATAGGCTGATATCGATGCCAGAGCGTCTGCGCGGCTGCCTTTATCCGGAACCGTCGGGCCGGAGGCGACCAGCGCCGGGTCGTCGCCGGGAATATCGGAAACGACCAGCGACACCACCTTGGCCGGATACGCCGCGGCGGCCAGCCTGCCACCCTTGATGGTCGAAAGGTGCTTGCGGATGGTGTTCATCGCTGCGATCGGCGCGCCGGAGGCGAGCAGCGCCTCGTTGACGGCGATCTCGTCGGCCAGCGTCAGGGTGGCGGCCGGCGACGGCAGGAGCGCCGAGCCGCCGCCCGAAATCAGCGCCACGACCAGGTCGTCCGCCGTCAACCCCTGGACTTTGGCGAGCAGGCGGCGCGAGGCTTCAAGCCCGGCTGCATCCGGCACCGGATGCGCGGCCTCGATGATCTCGATACGCTCGCATTTCGCGCCGTAGCCGTAGCGGGTGACGACCAGCCCTTCGATCGGACCGTCCCACACCTTCTCGAACGCCGCCGCCATCTGCGCCGAGCCTTTTCCCGCGCCAATGACGACGGTGCGGCCCTTAGGCCTGGCCGGCAAATGATCCCGGATGGTTCGTTCCGGATCGGCGGCGGCGACGGCCGCGTTGAAGATCGAGGTAAGGAACGATTTGGGGTCGAGCACGGTCATTCGGCTTCCCGAGGCAATGCCAGCCCGCGCTTGTCGACGCCCAAATGATCGCACAGGGCATCGACCACGACGCCGTGATCCTGGCGCTCCGGCAGTCCGGAGACAGCGATCACACCGATGACGCCGGCGCCCTTGACAGTCACCGGAAACCCACCGCCGGCCAGCACATAGTCCGATATGTCGAGGCCCTCACCGATCTTGAAGGTGCGGTCGGGGCGCTGCTGTTCCAGCACCATGCGGTAGGTGCTTTTCAGGAATCGCCTGACGACATTGATCTTGCGACGTGCCCAATCGGGATTGGACGCGTTCGAGCCGGGCATCGCGGCATAGAACAGCGGCCGATCGAAGGTCCTTATCTCGACGATAACAGGCAGGTTCTCGGCCAAAGCCCGTTTGCGGATGGCCGAGCCGATCTTGAACGCAACGGCCTCGTCGAAGACGGAGAAGACAAGGGTCTCTTCCTGTCTCTTGATCAGAGCGATGTCGTCAGCAACGGCCATGTCGTTCCCCTGTCAACTTCGCCGCACGCTTTGACCGATGGCTGCCGCCGGGTCAAGCAAGCAACACGCTGGAGCGTTCTAAATTGGCATATCGCTCTTGGCGGCCCGTCCGGCCACATAGACCTCGCGTACGGCGCGGTCGTCGCTTAGCGTCTGCAGCAGGAACAATTCCTGCGCCAACGTCTCGACCGTTTCCATCCTGAGCCGCATTGCCGGTGTCGCCCTGGCATCCAGCACGACGATGTCGGCGTCGGTGCCTGCGTCCAGCGTGCCGATCTTTTCCGCCACCGACAGCGCTTCGGCATTGCCGCGCGTCAGCTGCCAGAAGGATTGGAATGGGTTCAGCTTCTCGCCGTTCAGCGCGATCACCTTGTAGCCCTCGTCCATGGTGCGCAGCATGGAATAGTTGGTGCCCCCGCCGACATCGGTGGCGGCGGCGATACGGATCGGCCTGTCGCGGCGGCGAAAGCGCTGATAGTCGAACAGGCCGGAACCAAGGAACAGGTTCGAGGTCGGACAGAACACCGCCACCGAACCCGAGGCCGAAAGCGCGTCCGCCTCGCGCTCCGACAAATGGATGCAATGGCCGAACAGGCTTTTTTTCCCCAACAGCCCATAGTGCTCGTAGACGTCGGTGTAGTCGCGCGACCACGGATAGAGTTCTTTCGTGAAGGCGATCTCGGCATGATTTTCCGACAGGTGCGTCTGCATGTGCAGGTCGGGGTATTCCCGGCACAGCGCGCCGGCCATCTCCATCTGCTCCGGCGACGAGGTGATGGCGAAGCGCGGCGTGATGGCATAAAGCTGCCGTCCCTTGCCGTGCCACTCGGCGATCAGCGCCTTTGTGTCGTCGTAGCCGGATTGCGGAGTGTCGAGCACGCCGTCTGGCGCATTGCGGTCCATCATAACCTTGCCGGCTATGTTGAGCATGTTGCGGTCATGCGACTCTGCAAAGAAGGCTTCGGCAGAAGCCTTATGCACCGAGCAGTAGGCGGCGACCGTCGTGGTGCCGTGGCGCACCACCTCGTCGAGGAATAGCCGCGCTATGCGCCGGCCGTGCTGGGCGTTGGAGAACTTCGTTTCTTCCGGAAAAGTGTAGGTGTTCAGCCAGTCGAGCAGTTCTGCGCCATAGGAAGCGATGATCTGCATCTGCGGAAAATGCGCATGCGCGTCGATGAAGCCCGGCAGCAGCAGATGCGGCCGATGATCTATTTTTTTCACCGCTTCGCCAGCCTGCTTTTCAACTTCGGCATAGGCACCGGTGGCAACGATCCTGCCGTCGCGGATCAGCAGACCGCCATCCTCCTCGTAGCGCCAGGCGGAGTGGTCGTCGATGGTTTGCGGCCAGCGCTCGAAGGACAGCGTGCGGCCACGCAGAAGTGTCGAAATCATGCTATTTCCCTGCGCCTTCGAACCAGGCCACCAGCAGCGCGCGTTCCTTGTCGGTGATCTGGCTAACGTTGGCGGGCGGCATGGCGTGGCTGCGGCCGGCCTGAAGATAGATCTCACGGGCGTGGTTGGCGATATCCGCATCGTTATCCAGCATCACGCCCTTCGGCGCATGATAGATGCCCTCGTAGGCCGGCTCCGCCGCATGGCACATCGAGCAGCGGCCGAGCACGGTGTCGCGCACGGCCGGGAAATGCACCGAAGCGACATAGACCTGCGCGGCGGCCGATTGCCTGGGTTCGCCGGTCAGCACCTTCGGCACGGTCGACAGCCAGATGATGATGATGAACAGGACAAGTGCTGCCATCCAGGTCCAGGTCGGGTTGCCCTTGCGGGCATGGACGCTGTTGAAATAGTGCCGGATCAGCACGCCGATGATGAACACCAGCGAGGCGATGACCCAGTTGAACTCAGTGCCGAACGCCAGGGGATAGTGGTTCGACAGCATCAGGAACAGCACCGGCAGCGTCAGATAATTGTTGTGGAGCGAACGCTGCTTGGCGATCTTGCCGTATTTAGGGTCGGGCTTGCGGCCTGCGATGAGGTCGGCGACGACGATCTTCTGGTTGGGGATGATGACCATGAAGACATTGGCCGACATGATCGTCGCGGTGATGGCGCCCAGATGCAGGAAGGCGGCGCGGCCGGTGAACAAATGCGTCAGCCCCCAGGCGATGAACACCAGCACGCAGTAGAGCACCAGCATCAGGCCGGTGTCGCTCTTGCCAAGCGGCGAGCGGCACAGGAGATCATAGACCACCCAGCCGACGCCGATGGTTGCCAGCGACAGCAGGATACCGACCGGCACTGACATCGGCAGCACGTTGGGATCGATCAGGAACAGATCAGCTCCGGCATAATAGACGACGCACAGCATGGCGAAACCGGACAGCCAGGTGGCGTAGGATTCCCATTTGAACCAGGTCAGGTGCTCGGGCATCTCGGCCGGCGCCACAAGGTATTTCTGGATGTGGTAGAAGCCGCCGCCATGCACCTGCCATTCCTCGCCGAAGGCACCGGCAGGCATGCCCGGCCGCTGGCGCAGGCCGAGATCGAGCGCGACGAAGTAGAACGACGAGCCGATCCAGGCGATGCCGGTGATGACATGCAGCCAGCGCACGGCGAAGCTCAGCCAGTCCCAGAAAATCGCGAAATCCATCATTGAAGTCGTCCCTGCCGATTGGGTGACTTTACGGGCTGGAGCGCAAACGAAAAGGGGCGAGGTGCACGATGACTTTCAAAAAAAAATGGAAAATACTAGGCTTATCGCTGCAAACCGGCGAAAGTGCTCCGCATGGCCTATCTCGACAACATCGCCGTCTTCGTCCGCGTCGTCGAACTCGGCAATCTGTCGGCCGCCGGGCGCGACATGCGCATTTCGCCGGCGGTGGCCTCCAACCGCATCAAGGAGTTGGAGAAACATCTTGGCGTGCGGCTTTTCAACCGCACCACGCGGCAATTGATGCCGACCGAACACGGCACGGTTTTTTATTCAGGTGCCAAGCAGGTGCTGGAGGCGATCACCGAGGCCGAAGCGGCTGTCTCGGCCCTTTCCGGCCAGCCCCGCGGTACCATCCGTGTCACGGCACCTTTGGGTCTCGGCCGCCGGCTGGTGGCTTCGGGCATACCCGATTTCCACGACAAATACCCTGATATCGAGGTGCGGCTCAGGCTTTCGGACCACAATGTCGACATCATGAAGGAGGGCATCGACGTCGCCTTCCGGCTCGGCATCATCGAGGATTCCAGCCTCAGAATGCGTGGCATCATGGAATGCGAGCGCGTGCTGGTGGCGGCGCCGAAATACCTAGAGGCGCGCGGCGAACCGTTGGAGCCACAGGAGCTGATCGGCAAGAAACACGACTGCCTGATGCTGCGCTACTCCGGCGCGCGCGAATATGTGTGGACGCTGCAGACACCCGCAGGCCCGCAGAAATTCGAAGTGCACGGCCCCTACGACACCGACGATGGCGACGTGTTGACCAGCTGGGCGCTGTCGGGGCGTGGCATTATCAACAAGCCGCGCTTCGAGGTCGAGCCGTTTATCCGCGACCAGCGCCTGAAAGTGATCCTGAGCAACACTCCGCCGACGCCGGTGCAGTTCGCCGCCGTTTATCCGCACAAGAAGCTGCAGGATCCGAAAGTGCGGCTGCTGCTCGACTTCATGGCCGAACGCTGCCAGCGGCTGATCAACGATCTCCTGGCCGGCAAGTGATGGCCTCATGGCCCATCCGGGGCAGTTGCCCTGGGCGAAAGCCAGCCTAGGTTGGTAGCCGAATGGCTGCACGCTATCGCTGATAGCCAAATGGACAGCAGAATGCATCTCGCCGTTTCGCTCAACATCGCTTCCACCGCAGGGCAGACCGGCCCGACATTCAGTGAGATAGCCGGCTTCGTGCGAAAGGCCGAGGCGGCAGGTATCGACATGGTCGTTATCTCCGACTCATTGGCGAGCGGCGAGCCGTCCAGCAGTCCCTTCGAAGCGACGACGCTCATCGCCGCACTGGCGACAGTGACGAGCAGGATCGGCCTCGTTGCCGCAGCCTCGACAATTGCCCACCAGCCCTACAATCTGGCGCGCCGTTTTGCCTCGCTCGACATCATCAGCCATGGCCGCGCCGGCTGGAACGCGACCATGACGCAGGCGCCACGCGAGGCCGCCAATTTCAGCCGGCCCGAAGGCTTTTCCGGCGACGATCTTCGCCGTCGCACGCAGGAATATATCGGCATCGTTCAGGGCCTGTGGCAGGGCTGGGATGCGGACGCACTGCTGTTCGACCAAAGCGGAGGCCGCTTCCACGACCCCGAAAAGATGCACTTTCTTGACCATCAGGGCGAGTTCTTCTCCGTGCGCGGACCGCTGAACGTCGCACGGTCGCCGCAGGACACGCCGGTGCTTGTCTTGTCGGATCCGTCGGAGCCCGATCTGGATATTGTCGCTCGCGCCGCCGATGTGATCCTGCTGGGCGACGGACCGATCGAGAGTGCGAAAGCAAACTATGACGAACTGAGGCGCCGTGTTGCCGCCTGCGGACGCGACCCGGATGCCGTGAAGGTGCTGAGGAACGTCGCGTCTATCGCCGATAGTAAGCCGGCTGCCGTCACCGATAGCTTGGAAGAAGAATTCCGCACACCAAGCTGCGACGGGTTCAACATCCAAATGCCGGCACAGCTTTCCGCGCTCGACGATTTCTTCGGTCTGGTCTTGCCGGCTTTGCGGCGGCGCGGCCTTTTTCGACAGAGCTATCGCGGCGCAACCTTGCGCTCGCATCTCGGGCTTGCCGGCGGAGGTGGCCAATGACCGCTCGCCAGATGAAGCTCGGCGCCTTCCTATGGGCGACAGGGCACCACATCGCCGCCTGGCGCCACCCCAAGGCCCACGTGACCGCCGGAATCGACATCGACCATTACATCCAGCTGGCACGTACGGCGGAGGCGGCGAAATTCGACATGGTGTTCTGCGAGGACGCTGCCGGCCTGCGCGAAGCAAATATCGACATCGCCAGCCAAACGTCGCGCTCAATCGGTTTCGAGCCGATCAGCCTGCTTTCGGCGCTAGCCGCCCAGACCAGCCGCATCGGCCTCGTCTCGACCGCGTCGACCAGCTACAACGAGCCTTACGGGCTGGCGAGGGCCTTTCTGTCGCTCGACCATTTAAGTGGCGGTCGGGCCGGCTGGAACCTGGTCACCTCGGCCAGTCCCATCGAAGCAGCCAATTTCGGCTCGACGGGCCTCAAGCCCCATGCCGACCGCTACGAACGGGCGCGGGAGTTCGCCGAAGTGGTCGCCGGGCTTTGGCACGGCAAGCTCGATGAAGCTTCCAGTCATGCCAGCCAAAGCTTTTCGGTGCGGGATCCGCTCGACTTGCCGCGTTCGTCGCAGGGCGCGCCGGTCATGGTCCAGGCCGGCGCCTCTGAGGTCGGCCGCGACCTCGCCGCCCGCACCGCAGACGTGGTGTTCACGGCCGCGCAGACGTTCGAGGAAGCGAAAGCCTTTTATGACGATCTCAAGGGACGCATGGCGGCCTATGAGCGTGAGCCGGGCGACATCAAGATCATGCCCGGCGTAGCGCCAGTGGTGGCGGAGACCGAGGCAGAGGCCCAGGAGAAATACGCGGAATTGCAGGAGCTGATCCCCGACGATGTCGGCGTGGCGCTGCTTTCCAGCTATCTCAGCATCTCCGATCTGTGGCGCTATCCGATCGAGGGGCCGCTGCCGGAATTACCGGAGAGCGAGGGGATGAAAAGCCGGCAAGCACTGGTGATCGAGCAGTCTCGCCGCGACAACCTTTCCATCCGCCAGCTTGCCCGCCATTTCGCCGGCGCCCGCGGCCATTGGCGCATTGTCGGCACAGCCGCCCAAATCGCCGACGAGTTGCAGGCGCGGTTCGAGGGCGGTGCGGCCGACGGCTTCAACGTCATGCCCTCGTATTTCCCCGGAGAGCTCGATGCCTTTGCGACGCTGGTCGTGCCGGAACTGCAGCGGCGCGGCCTGTTCCGCATCGACTATGAGGGTCGCACACTGCGCGACCATCTGGGGCTGAAACGACCCCGTTGAGATGCGTCGAGCAAACGGATTTTCGGGCGATTGAAACCGAATATCTGTCCGGCAAAACTTAGCCGGCTATCGCCTTCTCGTGCGGGACTTGTTGACCAGCATTCGGCGCCGCGGCGTGCATGACCAGCGCCGTCATGATCTCGGCCGCCGCAAGCGCCGCGATGACTTGCGGCCGCTTGTCCTTGACGGCGTCGCCGCCGATCGGCGAAATGAGGCGGGCAAATTCCGCCTCGCTGCCATCCGCCGATTTCAGGAACCAGTTCTTGAACGTCGCTTTCTTGGTCTTCGACCCGATCATGCCGACATAGGCGGCGTCGCCGCGTTTCAGCGCTTCGGCCACGATCAGGAAATCCAGCGCGTGGTCGTGGGTGAGGATGGCGAAGGCGGCCCCCGCAGGAGCATCGCGCACCATAGCTTCCGGTATCGGCGTCAGCCGGGTCTCGACGGTTTCCGGCATGCCTTCCAGCGCCTCGGCCCGCGTCTCGATGACGACGCCATACACGGGAAGAAGTGCGATCGTCGACGCCAGCGCCTGGCCGACATGGCCGCCGCCGAAGATATAGACATGCGGCAGCTGTGCCTCCTCGGCTTCCGCAGCCGCGACCAATTCGGCGGCGAGCGCCGCATCCACCAGCCGGATCAGCACTTCGACCCGCCCGCCGCAGCATTGGCCGATCTCGGGGCCTAGCGGGACGTCGAGGGTCGCGGCGCGGCGTCTCTCCCCCCTTGAGGGGGAGAAAAGCATCTGCCTGGCTTTGTCGATGGCCATGTATTCGAGCTGACCGCCGCCGATCGTGCCCAGGATTGCCGATTGCGAGACGAGCATGAGCGCGCCCTTCTCGCGTGGCGTCGACCCTTTCGTGCCGGCGACCTCGACCAAAGCGATGCGGCCTTGACCAGCAAGGAAGTCTTTGAGGCTTTGCACTTTCGAATTCATCATTCGCGTTCCCGTGCGGGAAACATAGGGTTTTTCGGCCTGAATTGCACGCATTGCCGGCCCTGGCGCCAGAATCAGGCCTTCGCCGCGGACTTCAACCGCTCGATCGCCATTAGAACCCGCTCCGGGGTCGCCGGCGCGTCGAGGCGCGGACAGATCCTGTTGTCGGCGACGCTCGCCACCGCATCCGACAGGGCGTGCAGCACCGACATGCCGAGCGGGAACGGCGGCTCGCCGACCGCCTTGGAGCGGTGGATGGTCGGCTCACCCGCTTCCGGCCAGTCGGCCAGGGTGACGTTGAAAATCTTCGGCCGATCGGAGGCGAGCGGAATCTTGTAGGTCGACGGCGCATGGGTGCGCAGCCGGCCTTTGTCGTCCCACCACAGTTCTTCCGTCGTCAGCCAGCCCATGCCCTGGATGAAGCCGCCCTCGATCTGGCCGATGTCGATGGCCCGGTTCAGCGACCGGCCACAGTCATGCAGAATGTCGGTGCGCTCGACCACGTATTCACCGGTCAGCGTGTCGACCGAGACCTCCGAGCACGAGGCGCCATAGGCGAAGTAGTAAAAGGGGCGGCCCTCGCCCTTGTCGCGGTTCCAGTGGATTTTCGGCGTCTTGTAGAACCCCGCCGCCGAAAGCTGGATGCGCGCCATATAGGCCTGCTTGACGAGGTCGGCGAAGGCGATCTCCTGGTTGCCGACGCGCACCCGGTTGGGCAGGAACAACACCTGGTCGCGCGGTACCTGATATTTTTCGGCGGCGAAATCGGTCAGCCGATCCTTGATCTGGCGAGCGCCATTCCGCGCCGCCATGCCGTTGAGGTCGGAACCAGACGACGCCGCCGTGGCCGAGGTGTTCGGCACCTTGCCGGTCGTCGTCGCGGTGATCTTTACCTGGTCGAGGTCGATCTGGAACTCTTCCGCCACCACTTGCGCCACTTTGACGTAGAGGCCCTGCCCCATCTCAGTGCCGCCATGGTTCAGATGCACCGAACCGTCGGTGTAGACATGCACCAGCGCGCCAGCCTGATTGTAGTGGGTGGCAGTGAAGGAAATGCCGAACTTGACCGGCGTCAACGCCAGGCCGCGTTTGATGAAGCGGCTATTGGCGTTGAAGGCCGATATTTCGCGCCGCCGCCGCGCATAGCTGGCGCTCTCCTCCAGTTCGGCGACGATGCGCTGGATGATGTTGTCCTCGACCGTCTGGTGGTAGGGCGTGACGTTGCGGTCTGATGTGCCGTAGAAATTCTTCTTGCGGATTTCGAGCGGGTCCTTACCGACGGCAAAAGCCACCTCGTCGATGACGCGCTCGGCGCCAACCATGCCTTGCGGGCCGCCGAAACCACGGAAGGCAGTGTTCGACACGGTGTTGGTGTAGAGCGGCGCCGACTGCGCATGCACCGCCGGCCAGAAATAGGTGTTGTCGCAGTGGAACAGCGCGCGATCGGTCACCGGGCCGGAAAGGTCCGACGAAAAGCCGCAGCGCGCCGCGAACATGAAATCGACACCGAGGATGTTGCCCTCATTGTCGAAGCCGACCTCATAGTCGACCAGGAAATCGTGACGCTTGCCGGTGGCGATCATGTCGTCGTCGCGGTCGGGCCGGATCTTCACGGCGCGATGGTGCTTCTTCGCGGCGATCGCGGCCAATGCCGCAAACTGGTTGCCTTGCGTCTCCTTGCCGCCGAAGCCGCCGCCCATGCGGCGGATTTCCACCGTAACGGCGTTGCTCGGCACGCCGAGCGCGTGGCTGACCATGTGCTGGATTTCGCTCGGATGCTGGGTCGAGGAATAGATGGTGACGTCCTGGTCCTCGCCGGGAATGGCCATCGCTATGTGGCCTTCGAGATAGAAATGCTCCTGGCCGCCGATGCGCATCTGTCCTTTGAGCCGACGCGGCGCCTTTTCGATCGCTTTAGCGGCATCGCCGCGCTTCAGGGTCAGCGGCGGCGTGACGAGCTTGTCCTTCTTCGGATCAAGCGCGCCGATGTCGGTGACGAAAGGCAACTCCTTGTATTCGACCTTGGCCAACCTGGTGGCGCGGCGCGCCTGCTCGCGCGTTTCGGCAATGACGCAAAAGATCGGCTGGCCGTAGAATTGCACCTTGCCATCGGCCAGCACCGGCTCGTCGTGGCGGCCGGTCGGCGAAATGTCGTTTTCGCCCGGCACATCCTTGGCCGTCAGCACGTCGACAACGCCGGGCGCCGTACGCACCGCCGAGAGATCTATGCTGGTGATGGTGGCATGTGTTGCAGCCGAAAGCCCCAGGCAGCCATGCAGCGTACCGGCCGGTTCCGGCATGTCGTCAATGTAGACGGCGGTGCCGGCGACATGCTTGTGCGCGGAATCATGGCGCTGATCGGTGGCGACGCCACCGGCAATCTTTTCAGCCCTAGGGTTGGGCGCTGCGTGCTTGTTCATCATGCCGCCTCGTGCCTCGAAACCTGGACCGGCGCCTTGGTGCCGCTCGTCTCTGCAAAGAAGCGCAACAGCAGGTTCTTCGCCGCCAGCGCCCGGTATTCTGCGCTCGCCCGCATGTCGGTCAGCGGCGTGAAATCCTCGGCATATCCGGCCATCGCCACTTCCACCGTCTGTTCGGTCCACGGCTTGCCAAGCAGTGCTTTTTCCACAGAAGACGCACGCTTCGGCGTCGCCGCCATGCCGCCATAGGCGATGCGCACATCCGCGACCGTGCCATCCCCGGCCAGCGTCAGGAAGAAAGCGCCGAGGGCTGCCGTGATGTCCTCGTCGCGGCGCTTGGTGATCTTGTGGACGGCGAATTTTGTGCCCTTGGCAGGAACCGGCACATGTACGGCCTCGACGAACTCGCCCGGCTGCCGGTCCTGCTTGCCATAAGCAATGAAGAAGGCTTCCAGCGGGATCGTGCGCCGCTTGTTGCCCTTGCGCAGCGTCAGCCGCGCGCCGAGAGCGATCAAGGGCGGTGGTGTGTCGCCGATCGGCGAGCCGTTGGCGATGTTGCCGCCGATAGTGCCCATGTTGCGCACCTGCTCGCCACCGATGCGGTCGAACAGCGGCCCCAGCGCCGGGATGCGTCTGGCGAGCGTCGAGAATGCCTCGGTGTAGGTGACGCCGGCGCCGATCGAAATGACGCCGTTGTCTTCCGAGATGGTGCAAAGCCCGTCGAGATTGCCGATGAAAATGGCCGGCGAAATTTCGCGCATGTGCTTGGTCACCCACAGGCCGACATCGGTCGAGCCGGCAACGATGGTGGCGCCGGGCTCCTCGTCCAGCACAGCGGCGAAATCGTCGACATTGGCCGGCACGACAAGCCGTGCCTTGCCGGCGCCGATCTCGACCCTCGCACCGTCGTGCATGGCCTCCAGCCTTGCGGTGATCGCCTTGCGCTCGGCAGCCAGCGGGTCCTTCGCCACCTTGCCGTAGCTGGAGATGGCATGCGCCGCGCGCATGATCGCCTCGTAGCCGGTGCAACGGCAGAGGTTGCCCTGCAACGCCTTTTCGATTGCCGCGTTCGACGGATCTGATGATCTCATCCACAGGCCATAGAGCGACATGACGAAACCCGGCGTGCAGAAGCCGCATTGCGAGCCGTGGAAATCGACCATCGCCTGCTGGACCGGGTGCAACTGCCCGGGTGACCCACGCAAATGCTCGACGGTCACGACATGGGTGCCGTCCAGCGAGCCGAGGAAGCGTATGCAGGCATTGACGGTTTCGTAGACCAATCCGCCAGCCGATAGTTTCCCTACCAACACCGTGCAGGCCCCACAATCGCCTTCGGCGCAGCCTTCCTTGGTGCCGCGCAGCGAGCGGTCGAGCCGCAGCCAGTCGAGCAAGATCGCATCGGACGCCACCGTCGAAAGCACGACATCCCTGCCATTGAGGATGAAGCGTATTTCGTTTCGGATATTGACCATGCCTCAGCTCCCTCTGTAGGTCGAATAACCATAGGGCGAGACGAGCAGCGGTACATGGTAGTGTACCGGCTCGGCCATGCCGAAGCGGATCGGGATCACATCGAGAAAGGCGGGCTTCGGCATGCTCAGTCCCTGCTGGCGCAAATAGTCGCCCGCGGCAAAGACCAGTTCGTATTCGCCGGTGCGAAACTCCGCGCCGGCAAGCAGGGGGGCGTCGCAACGGCCGTCAGCATTGGTGATGACAGTCTTCAAATGTGTCCGTGTTTCGCCATGGAGATGGTAGAGCGCGATCGACAGTCCCGCCGCCGGCTTGCCGGTCGCCGTGTCGAGGACATGGGTCGTCAGACGCCCGCCATCGGCTTTCGACGTTTCTGCCATTGGCCGCCTCCCATTTCCGGTACGAGCGAATTTGGCCCGGTACGATCAAGTATCAACAGTGAATTGTGCGCCAATTAAAGGCGATGCATAAGTCCCGGTCGAGCGGAGTGCGACAAAAACACTTTCAAAAATTTTCGGGGGAATGCCTAGGCAGCCCTTTCGATATTCTCACCAAACTTCGGGCCATGCCCGGCAGGAGGGACGATGCGATACACCAGAGACATGCGCGGCTACGGAGCCAATCCGCCGGATCCGAAATGGCCTGATGGTGCGCATGTCGCCGTGCAGTTCGTCGTCAACTACGAAGAGGGTGGCGAGAACTGCTTGCTGCATGGCGACAAGGCGTCGGAAGCCTTTCTGTCGGAAATCGTCGGCGCGGCGCCCTGGGTGGGCCAGCGTCACTGGAACATGGAATCAATCTACGAATATGGCGCTCGCGCCGGCTTCTGGCGGCTGCTCCGACTGTTCACGGAGGCTGAGGTACCGATCACCTGCTACGGGGTCGCCACCGCGCTCGCCCGTTCGCCCGACCAGGTCACGGCCATGCAGGAAGCCGGCTGGGAAATCGCCTCGCACGGACTGAAATGGATCGACTACCGCGACCATAGCGCCGAAGATGAGCGTCGCGACCTCGAAGCAGCGATCCGCCTGCACTATGAGGTGACCGGGCAGCGACCGACTGGCTGGTACACGGGCCGCACATCGGTCAACACGGTGCGGATTGTGGCGGAAGAGGGTGGCTTCGACTACGTGTCGGACACCTATGACGACGAATTGCCCTACTGGTTCGAGCACGCAGGCGGCACGCAGCTCATCATCCCCTATACGCTCGACGCCAACGATATGCGCTTCGCGACGCCGCAAGGATTCAATTCGGGCGACCAGTTCTTTGCCTATCTCAAGGACAGTTTCGACACGCTCTACGCTGAAGGCAAGGCCGGCCGGCCGCGCATGATGAACATCGGCCTGCATTGCCGCCTCGTCGGCCGTCCGGGTCGCATCGCGGCTCTGAAGCGCTTCGTCGATTATGTCAAATCGCATGACAAGGTCTGGCTGGCGCGGCGCATCGATATCGCCAGGCACTGGCAGCAGAACCATCCCTACAAGCCGGCGGTACTCAGGCCATCCAAGATGGAATTCGAGACCTTCGTCCATACGTTCGGTGGCGTGTTCGAGCATTCGCCCTGGATCGCAGAACGCGCCCATGAACTGGAACTGGGCCCGGCGCATGACTCCGCCGGCGGCCTGCACAATGCGCTCTGCCGTATCTTCCGCTCCGCCAGCGAGACCGAGCGGCTTTCCGTGCTCAATGCCCATCCCGACCTTGCCGGCAAGCTGGCCAAGGCCAAGCGGCTGACGGCGGAGTCGACCAGGGAACAGGCCTCTGCAGGGCTGGACGCGTTGACGGACAAGGAGCGCGAGCTGTTCTCCAAGCTCAACGCCGCTTACGTCACCACCTTCGGCTTCCCCTTCATCATCGCGGTGAAGGGCAAGACCAAGGAGGAAATCCTCGCCGAATTCGAGACGCGCATCGGCAACAGCCGCGGCGTCGAATTCGAGACCGCCTGCAAACAGGTCGAGCGCATCGCGCTGCTCCGCCTCAAGGACATGCTTCCGCAATAGGTTTGAACCCATGGATACGATCAGGATGCCCGAGCGAACCTATTACGCACCGCATGGCGGCCACCCCGGCCAGAGCGAGCTTTTGACGGGCCGCGCCGTCTTCACCGAGGCCTATGCCGTCATCCCCAGGGGCGTGATGCAGGACATCGTCACCAGCGCTCTGCCGTTCTGGGACAAGACCCGCGTCTGGATCTTGTCGCGACCGCTGTCCGGTTTTGCCGAGACGTTCTCGCAGTACATTGTCGAGGTCGCGCCCGGCGGCGGCAGCGACCGGCCGGAACCCGATGCCGGCGCCGAAGCTGCCCTGTTCGTGGTCGAGGGCGAATTGACGGTTCTGCTTGCCGGCAAGAAGCACGTGTTGCGGCCCGGTGGATTTGCCTTCCTGCCGCCGGCCAGCGGCTGGACGGTTCGCAACGACAGCAAGGCCGATGTCCGCTTCCATTGGATTCGCAAGGCCTACGAGGTGGTCGACGGTCTCGATGCGCCCGAAGCCTTCTTCACCAACGAGCAGGAGATCGCGCCAACGCCGATGCCCGGTACGGAGGGCCGCTGGGCGACGACACGTTTCGTCGATCCTACCGATTTGCGCCACGACATGCACATGACCATCGTGACGCTGGAGCCCGGTGCAGTCATTCCCTTCGCCGAGACCCATGTCATGGAGCACGGTCTCTATGTGCTGGAAGGCAAGGCGGTCTATCGCCTCAATCAGGATTGGGTTGAGGTCGAGGCCGGCGACTATATGTGGCTGCGCGCCTTCTGCCCGCAGGCCTGCTATGCCGGCGGTCCAGGCAGATTCCGCTATTTGCTCTACAAGGACGTCAACCGCCATGCCAAGCTCGGCGGGGCTGATATTGGCGGTCGCGCGCGGTGACCCGTATCGTCGCGCAGCCGCTGACCCGCGAGAACTTTGCCCCATTTGGCGACGTCATCGACATGGGCGGCGACAACCATTACCCGATCAATGGCGGCAGGGCCGAGCGCTACCACGATCTCGCTACCGCCGAGGCGACCGGGCCGAACGCCCGCGTGCTGATCTCGATGGTGCGCGGCACGCCCTATGAATTGCCTCTGAAGCTGACGATGGTCGAGCGCCACCCGTTCGGCAGCCAGGCGTTCATTCCGTTGTCGCCACGCCCGTTCCTGGTCGTTGTCTGCCATGATGGAGATGAGGGACCGGAAGAGCCTCATGCCTTTATCACTGCCCCCGGACAAGGGATCAATTACCGGCGCAATCTCTGGCATGGCGTGCTGACGCCGCTCGGCGAGCCGCAGGATTTCCTGATCGTCGACCGGGGTGGCGACGGCCCCAATCTCGAGGAATTCCATTTCTCGCACGCCTACGAGATCCATCTCCCCTGATTTTTGCGCATGTCGCTACCCCAAAACCGGGGGCACTATTGGGCGACGTGCAGCAGGAGACCCCGTAATGACCGATATTTCGCTGATCGACCGCCTGCTCGACGTCATCGAGCACGACATCGTGCCGAAGACGGCCGAAGGTGTCGCCCATGGCAACAAGCTATTCGGCGCGGCAATCCTGAGGAAGGACGACCGTTCGCTGGTGCTGGCCGAAACCAACAACGAAATGGAAAACCCGCTCTGGCATGGCGAGGTGCATTGCCTGAAGCGCTTCTACGAAATGCCGAAGGCAGAGCGCGTCGACACCAAGGACGCCATCTTCATCGCCACCCACGAGCCATGCTCGCTGTGCCTTTCGGCGATCACCTGGACCGGTTTCGACAATTTCTACTACCTCTTTTCACACGAGGATTCGCGCGACAGCTTCGCCATCCCGCATGATTTGAAGATCCTGAAAGAGGTCTTCACCCTCGATCCCGGCGGCTACAATGCAGAGAACGCCTACTGGAAGAGTTTTTCGATCCGTCGACTGGTGCGATCGCTGCCCGAGGTCGAGCGCCAGCGACTGGAGACGCGCATAGGCAATATCTCGGCCCGTTATGACGAGTTGTCAGGCGCCTACCAGGCGAGCAAGGATGAGAACGACATTCCGCTGAATTGACGCGGATGCCTAGCCAACTTTCGCTTTCTTCAGCACTTCATTTATCCTGGCTTGCCAACCCTTGCCGGTGGCCTTGAATTTTCTGACGACATCCTGATCCAGGCGGATGGACACAACTTGCTTCGGCTTCTCCACGGTCGGCCGGCCAGGAGAGCGCCTTATGCTCTCGAAAAGTTCTGGAAACACTTCCGCGAAAGGCTTGGCTTGCGCCACCTCTTCGTCGGTCGCCTCCGCATCATCGGGATCAGCGGCAATTTGTCTTTGAATTTCCGCTTCCTCCTCATTGGTAAGCGGTCGAACATGCGATTTAGGATTGCTCATATACTGACCTTTCCTTTCGGCTGGCACGACGCATCGAGATTACCGAAATCGCTTCGGAACCAAGCGGCTTAAAGATCACGGCGAGAATGATCTCTCCGAATTCGCCAATCGCCTTGAGTCGGCCGGCCTTGGCCGGGAGGACGGTTGAAGTCGCAAAAAACTCGATATCGAGTTCGGCAAAGTCCAGACCTCGGCTTTCGAGGTTCGTCACGCGCTTTGGCTCATCCCAAACGATCTTCAGTCGAGATTGTCCTCAATGCATCAAGCCTAAGCGAATAAACGTAATACATAAATTAGTGAGATAACGCAAGATGGAAAGTCGAACGGTCCCGTCAAACGTCGTGTCGGCGACACGGGCCGTCGCCCGTTTGACTTCGTGACGTACGCGTTTCATGCGTCACTGACATCCTGGAGAGCTCGCATGAAAACCGTCACCGATTTTCCCCGCAAGGTCGTCGAATTTCCGGACATGGCCATCGTCATGCCGGATGGCTGCCGGCTGTCGGCGCGGGTCTGGATGCCGGAAGATGCCGATGATGACCCGGTGCCGGCGATCCTTGAGCATCTGCCCTACCGCAAGCGCGACGGCACCATCTTCCGCGATCAGCTGACGCATCCGTATTTCGCCGGCCACGGCTATGCCTCGATCCGCGTCGACATGCGTGGCAATGGCGATTCCGAAGGGCTGATGGACGACGAGTATTCCGAGCAGGAATTGCAGGATGCATGCGACGTCATCGCCTGGGCTGCAAGCCAACCCTGGTGCAACGGCAATGTCGGCATGATGGGCATTTCCTGGGGCGGCTTCAACTGCCTGCAGGTCGCGGCCAAGCAGCCGCCGGCACTGAAGGCGGTGATCAGCCTGTGCTCGACCGTCGATCGCTATGCCGACGACATCCATTACAAGGGCGGCTGCCTTTTGATCGAGAATTTCGGCTGGGCTTCGACCATGCTCTCCTATTCATCACGGCCGCCGGATCCGCTGCTGGCCGGCGACAACAGGTGGCGGGATCTGTGGCTGACCCGGCTGGAGAACCAGCCCTTCCTGGCGCCGCTGTGGCTGAGACACCAGCACCGCGACGCCTACTGGAAGCGCGGCTCGATCTGCGAGGACTTTTCCACCGTCAAGGCCGCGGTGCTGTCGATCGGCGGCTGGCATGACGGCTACCGCAACACGGTTTCGCATCTGGCCAGCAACATCGAAGCGCCGGTCAAGGGCATCATCGGGCCGTGGATCCACAAATACCCGCATTACGCCGGGCCCAAGCCCGCCATCGGCTTCCTGCAGGAGACGTTGCGCTGGTGGGACCGCTGGCTGAAGGATATCGACACAGGCGTCGAGGCCGACCCCGCCTACCGCGCCTATGTCATGGACAGCGTCCGTCCGGCACGCTGGCATCCCGAGCGGCCGGGCCGCTGGGTTGCCGAACAGCAATGGCCATCGGCCAACATCGAGACGCAATCGATCGAGCTTATCGCCGAGGGCGGCAACCCCGCGATCGTCGCCTCGCCGCAAAGCTGCGGCCTGGCTGGCGGCGAGTATTTTCCGTTCACCTTCGGCCCGGAACTGCCAGGCGACCAGCGCGCCGATGATGCGCTGTCGGTGTGCTTCGACCAGCCCGAACTCGGTGAAGCAATCGACATCGTCGGAGCGCCCGAAGTCGAGATGCGACTATCCTCCGATCGTCCGCAGGCCAACATCGCGGTGCGGCTTTGCGACGTGCATTCCGACGGTGCCTCCGAGCTGATCTCTTATGGCGTACTCAATCTGGCGCATCGCAATTCGCACGAATTCCCGGAAGCGCTGGTGCCGGGTGAAACGGTGTCGGCCCGCGTCGTGCTCGATCAATGCGCCTACCGCGTGCCCGCCGGCCACCGCCTGCGTGTTGCCGTTTCGAACGCCTATTGGCCGATGATCTGGCCGTCGCCGGAGCCTGTCCAACTCTCCCTGTCGACCGCGACGCTGTCCCTGCCGTTGCGGCCGCTGGCGACGGGCGACGAAGTGACGTTCGCCGAGCCAGAAGGCGCCTCTCCCTGGGAGACAGAAACGATCCGCGCAACCAATTCCGAGCGCCACGTCGATCGCGACGAGAAGACCGGAATTGTCACCCTTTCCATCGTTGATGATTTCGGCGAGGTGCGCGATCTCGATCACGGCCTTGCCAATGGCAGCATCGCCCGCGAGACCTGGACGATCCATCCCGACGATCCGCTGTCGGCCTCGGGGAAAACGCATTGGACGCAGACCCTGTCGCGAAATGAATGGTCCGTGCGCACCGAAACGTCTGCCGAAATGCGATCGGACGCGCAAAACTTCATCATCAACGCCAGAATCGAGGCCTATGAGGGCGAAAAGCTCGTTTTCGAGCGCAATTTCGACGAGAAGATACCGCGCGCGCTTGTTTGAACGCCGAGTTCGTTGATCCAATTGCGACGTACGATTTACGCCACGGCATGTCGCATTCGGTCTTGCTTACCGCTTTCCCTTGCGGTCATTATTCTCCTCACAAGAAACAAGAAAAACGACCGCAGAGTCGAACCAACAGAGTGAGGAACTCAAAATGTCGAATGAACTGGAATACCTTAGCCGGCGCGTTGCGTCGGGCAAACTGAGCCGTCGTGATTTTCTCGGCCGGGCGGCAGCGCTCGGCGTCACCGCGCCCTTCGCCAACTCGCTGCTTTCAAGTGCCGCGCGTGCGGCTGGCCCTGTCAAGGGCGGCACGCTGAAGGCCGGCCTGGTCGGCGGTGAATCCACCAACAGCCTCGATCCGGCGCTGATGATGACGCAGGTGCCGTTCGCCTTCGGCAAGTGCTGGGGCGAAATGATCGTCGAGCTGTCGCCGGAGGGCAAGCTCGAGAACCGCATCGCCGAGGAGATCGGCTCGTCGGACGACGCCAAGGTGTGGACGCTGAAGATCCGTGACGGCGTCGAATTCCACAACGGCAAGACCGTGACCGCCGAAGACGTTGCCGCCACGCTGGAGCGCCATTCGGACGAAAAGTCGAAGTCCGGCGCGCTCGGCTACATGAAGGGCATCGAAACCATCAAGGCCAGCGGCAAGGAAGTGGTGCTGACGCTGAAGGAGGCGAACGCCGACCTTCCCTACTTGCTTAGCGACTATCACCTGATCGTCCAGCCGAACGGCGGCAAGGATAAGCCCGATGCCGGTATTTCGGCCGGCCCATACGTGGTCAAGACCAACGAGCCTGGCGTGCGCCATGGCGGCGAGCGCTTTGCCAACTATTGGCAAGGCGACAAGATGGGCCATGCCGACCAGATAGAAGTCATCGTTATCAACGATGCGACGGCGCGCACCGCGGCCCTGCAGGGCGGCCAGGTCAACATGATCAACCGCGTCGAGCCGAAGATCGTCGACCTGATCAAGCGTCTGCCGGGCGTCACCATCCGCAATCACGCCGGTCCCGGCCACTACGTGTTCATCATGCATTGCAACACGGCGCCGTTCGACAACAACGATCTGCGCATGGCGCTGAAGCTGGCGATCGACCGCGAGGAGATGCTGAACAAGGTGCTGCGCGGCTACGGCTCGCTGGGCAACGACTTCCCGATCAATTCATCCTATCCGCTGTTCACCGAGATCGAGCAGCGCAAGTACGACCCCGACAAGGCCAAGTTCCATTACAAGAAATCGGGCCATGACGGCACCGTGTTGCTGAGGACCTCCGACGTCGCCTTCCCGGGCGCCGTCGACGCCTCCCAGCTCTTCCAGCAGAGCGCGGCCAAGGCCGGCATCAAGATCGAGCTCAAGCGCGAACCCGGTGACGGCTATTGGAACGAGGTCTGGAACAAGCAGCCCTTCTGCGCTTCCTACTGGGGCGGCCGCTCGACGCAGGACCAGATGTATTCGACCGCCTATCTGTCGACCGCCGACTGGAACGACACGCGTTTCCTGCGCCCCGATTTCGACAAGCTGGTGCTCGCGGCTCGCGCCGAGCTCGATGAGGCCAAGCGCAAGCAGATGTACCACGATATGGCTGTCATGGTGCGCGACGAAGGCGGCCTGATCTTGCCGATGTTCAACCAGTTCATCGACGCGACCGGAGCCAAGGTCGATGGCTGGATCGACGATCCGCATCAGGAACTGATGAACGGTTACGCTTTGGCGAAGTGCTGGCTGCAGGCCTGAGCCCGGCTTTGCGGATATGTCTTCACCCATCCTGAAACTGATTGCCCAGCGCGTTGCGCTGGGCATTCTCCTCTTGTTGGCCGTTTCGGTCCTGATCTTCGCCGGCACACAGATTCTGCCCGGCGATGTCGCGCAAGCCATTCTCGGGCAGTCGGCGACGCCGGAGTCGCTAGCCAATCTGCGTGAGCAGCTCGGGCTGAACGAGCCGGCCTATATCAGGTATTTCCACTGGCTCGGCGGAGTGGTGACGGGCGACCTGGGTACGGCCATGTCGAGCGGCCAAGACATCGCGACATCTATCAAGGGCCGGCTTTGGAACACGCTGTTCCTAGCCTTCTGGGCGGCGATTGTCGCCGTACCGCTGGCGATCATCCTCGGCCTTATCGCGGTCCGCTACCGCAATGGCTGGGTCGACAAGCTGATCTCCGGATTGGCGCTCGCCTCGACCTCCTTTCCTGAATTCTTCATCGGCTATGTGCTCGTCTACTTCTTCGCGGTGAAGTGGCAGATCTTCCCCGGCATCTCGACCGTCTATGACGGCATGCCCTTCGGGGAACGGATGCAGGCGATCACGCTGCCGGCGACGGCGTTGACGCTGGTCGTGCTCGCCCACATGATGCGTATGACGCGCGCGGCGATCCTCAACGTCATGCAGTCGGCCTATGTCGAGACGGCGGAACTGAAGGGCCTGTCGGCCTTCAACGTCATCCGCAAGCACGCCTTCCCCAACGCCATCGCGCCGATCATCAACGTCGTCATGCTCAACCTCGCCTACCTGATCGTCGGCGTCGTCGTTGTCGAGGTGATCTTCGTTTATCCGGGTATGGGTCAGTATCTCGTCGACCACGTCACCAAACGCGACGTTCCGGTGGTGCAGGCGGTCGGGCTGATCTTCGCCGCTGTCTACATAAGCCTGAACATCATTGCGGACATAGCGGCGATCGTCGCCAATCCGCGTCTCCGACATCCGAAATAGGGGGCGGGCATGCTCGATATCAAACGCATCCCCATTCCCGCGCTGGTCGGCATAATACTAACCGCACTGTTCGTTCTGGCGGCTATCTTCGCGCCCTGGATCTCACCGCATGACAATGGCGAGATCGTCGGCGATGTCTGGGAGCCTATGTCGGCGGCGCATTGGCTGGGCACCGACAATCTCGGCCGCGATCTGCTGTCGCGAATGATCTACGGCGCGCGCATCACGCTGTTCATCGCAGTGCTGGCCACCGCGCTGTCGTTCTCGCTCGGCGCCATCCTTGGCTTCTCGGCGGCGGTGTTCGGCGGCTGGTTCGATACGCTGCTGTCGCGCCTTGTCGATCTCTTGATGTCGATCCCGACGCTGATCATGGGCCTTGTCGTGCTATCCGTGCTGCCGACCAACCTGGTGACACTGATCCTGGTCATGGGCATTCTCGACTCGACCCGTGTCTATCGCCTGTCCCGCGCGGTCGCCGTCGACATCAACGTCATGGACTATGTCGAGGCGGCGAAGCTGCGCGGCGAAGGCAGCGCCTGGATCATCTTCCGCGAGATCCTGCCCAACGCACTGTCGCCGCTGGTTTCGGAACTCGGCCTGCGCTTCATCTATGCGGTGCTGTTCCTGTCGACGCTGTCCTTCCTCGGTCTTGGCGTGCAACCGCCTGACGCCGACTGGGGCGGCATGGTCAAGGAAAACAAGGACGGCATCGTCTTCGGCATCGGGGCAGCGCTGATCCCGGCGGCAGCGATCGCCATGCTCGCGATTTCGGTCAACCTGGTTGCGGACTGGGTGCTCAACCGGACGACAAGCCTGAAGGGAGGACGCGGGTGATGGCAGAGAGCAAAGCGAAACCCGGCGTGCTGCTCGACATCCGCAATCTGCGCATCGAGGCGACCGTCTTCCCACCCGGCGAACCGCCGAAGAATATCGTGCTGGTGCACGATGTCTCGTTGACGCTCGAGAAGGGCAAGGTGCTTGGCCTGATCGGCGAATCCGGCGCCGGCAAGTCGACGATCGGCCTGTCGTCGATGGGCTATGGGCGCGGTGGTGTGCGCATCACCGGCGGCGAGGTCATCCTGAACGGCCGCGACATCCTCAAGGGCGGCAAGGACGGTTTTCGCAAGCTGCGCGGCCGCGAGGTCTGCTATGTCGCTCAGTCAGCGGCGGCCGCCTTCAACCCGGCGCATAGGCTGATGGACCAGGTGGTGGAAGCCACGCTGCTGCACGGCACGGCGACGCGCGCCGAGGCCGAAAAGCGCGCCGTCGCGCTGTTCAGGAAGCTCAGCCTACCGAACCCCGAAACCATCGGCGAACGCTTTCCGCACCAGGTCTCGGGCGGCCAGCTGCAGCGCGTGATGACGGCGATGGCGCTGTGTTCCGAGCCCGACCTGATCGTCTTCGACGAGCCGACCACGGCGCTCGACGTGACGACCCAGATCGACGTGCTGGCGGCGATCAAGGACGCCATTCGCGACACCCATGTGGCGGCACTCTACATCACGCACGACCTTGCCGTCGTCGCCCAGGTCTCCGACGAGATCATGGTGTTGCGCCATGGCCGACTGGTCGAATGGGGCGGCACAAGGCAGATCATCAAGGAGCCGCGCCAGGAGTACACCAACGCGCTGGTGTCGGTGCATGAGATCGAACACGCCGAACAGAAGCCCGGCACGACGCCGTTCCTGTCGGTGAAGAACGTCACCGCCGCTTATGGCCGCAGCCATATCAAGGTGCTGAAGAACGTCTCGGTCGACATCTATCCGGGCCAGACGCTGGCCGTCGTCGGCGAGTCGGGTTCCGGCAAGTCGACGCTGGCGCGCGCCATCACCGGGCTCTTGCCACCCGAAGAAGGGACCGTCACCTTCGACGGGCGTCCGCTGGCAAACCGGCTGGCCGACCGGCCGAAGGAGGACCTGCGGCAATTGCAGATGATCTATCAGATGGCCGACGTGGCGATGAACCCGCGTCAGACCGTCGGCACCATCATCGGCCGGCCGCTCGAATTCTATTTCGGCATACGCGGCCGCGAGCGCGACAGACGCGTCGCCGAACTGCTCGACAAGATCGAGATGGGCAAAGGCTTCTCCGACCGTTATCCGGCCGAGCTTTCCGGCGGCCAGAAACAGCGCGTCTGCATCGCCCGCTCACTTGCCGCCAAGCCGAAGCTGATCATCTGCGACGAGGTGACCTCGGCACTCGATCCGCTGGTGGCACACGGCATCCTCGAACTGCTGCTCGAGCTGCAGAAGGAGGAGAACGTCGCCTATCTCTTCATCACGCATGACCTGGCCACGGTGAAGTCGATCGCCGATTCGATCGCGGTGATGTACCGCGGCGAGGTGGTGCGCTACGGCCCGAAGAGCAAGGTGCTGGCCCCGCCTTTCGACGCCTATACCGACCTGCTGCTTTCCTCGGTTCCCGAGATGGAGATCGGTTGGTTGGAAAAGGCGATCAAGGGGCGGCGCATGGCCAGTGCGGGGAACTAGGGAATTCGTGGCATAAGCCGCGAAACCATCCTTCAACGACAAAGCCTTTCGGAGTCGCCCATGGCGCTCGCGACAAAACTGTTGCTGATCATCCTCGACGGCGTTCCCTACGGGAACTGGCGCCGGCTGATGGGCAATCTCGAAGGCTGGGTGCAATCGGGCGAGGCGCGGGTCTGGAAGATGCGTTCCGTGCTGCCGTCGACCTCGGCCTGCTGCTATGCCTCGATCCATACCGGAGTTTCGCCCCAGGTGCACGGCATCTTGTCCAACGAGAACCGGTTTCGCGTCGCGCAGCCCGACATCTTCTCCGAAGTCAGCAAGGCCGGCGGCAAGACGGGTGCCGTCACGCATTCCTACTGGTCGGAATTCTTCCGCGCCTACCCCTTCGACCTGGTCGAGGACATGGAATTCGACGAGCCGGGCGGGCCGATCACGCATGGCCGCTTCCACACCATGACCGGCTACAATGGCTGCAACCAGATGACGCCGAGCGACATCGACCTGTTCGCGACGCTGACCATGCTGATCAGGCGCCACGGCATCGACTACGGCATCCTGCACACCTGCACGCTGGATTCGATGGGGCACCGCTTCGGCCATGACTGCCACGAGATGGACCACGCCGTCTATGCGATGGACGGTATGCTGGCTGCCTTCTTGCCGCGCTGGATCGAAGCCGGCTACGAGGTCATGGTCACCGCCGATCACGGCCAGACCGACCGCGGCCATCATGGTGGCCATGGCGACGAGATGCAGGATTTCGCGTTGTATTATTTTGGACCCGGCAAGGGACCGCAGGCCGACACATTGCTCGACCAGCTGCAGCTGGCGCCGACAATCTTAAGCCGTCTCGGCGTGCCAGTTCCGGCGACGATGAAGGCGAAATCGTTTTTGGGGTGATGTGGACGCGACGTCGGCGCCCCCCTCCCACCTGCCGGCATTCGTCGTTCCAAAAGCCAAGCAATTGGCTTTTCGTCCGCTGCGCGGACCACGTCTCACCTCCCCGGTAAATGACGGGCAGAAGGGATGCTCTGGCAACCGCCTCGCTCTTCGGCTAGCCTCCGAAATTCCTTGGCGGAGGATGAACCTTTTTGGATCGATCAGCGACAGAGCAGACAGGAGCCAGGCGGCTCGACCGGCCATGACGGCATCGACGGAGACCGATCGCGCGCTTGTCGACCGGGTCGCGAAGGGCGACCGTGCCGCCGTGCGGCTCCTGTTCATGCGTCACCACGCGCGGGTGTACCGCTTCGTGGCGCGCCAGACGGGATCGGAAATGATGGCCGACGATATCGCCAATGAAGTGTTCCTCGAGCTATGGCGCCAAGCGCCAGGTTTCGAGGGACGCTCCGAAGTCTCGACATGGCTGCTCGGCATAGCCCGTTTCAAGGCGCTGTCCTTGCTGCGCAAGAAGAAGGAAGCCTGGATCGACGACGAGGCCGCCGCCGCGGTGCCCGACAGTGCCGACACGCCGGAAGTCGTCACCATGAAGGAAGACAAGGCTGCCGCCTTGCGGCGCTTCGTCGACGCCTTGCCGGAAGAGCATCGCGTTGTGATCGATCTTGCCTATTATCACGGACAGTCGGTGAGCGAGATCGGCGAGGTGCTCGACATTCCAGTCGCGACCGTCAAGACCCGCATGTTTTACGCCCGCAAGAAACTCGGTGAGGCCCTCAAGGCCGCCGGTTACGACAGGGGGTGGCCATGAGCGCCGCTGAAAAAATGTCGCGCCGCGACGAAATGGAAATGCTGCTGCCGTTCTACCTGAACGGCTCGCTGGAGGGCTCGGACCTGGAAGCCGTCGAGGAATGGCTGGCCAGCGACCCGGCGGCACTTGCCGCCCTTGGCGAGGCGGAAGCCGAATTCTCCGGCACTGCGGCTGCCAATGAAGCGATCCGTCCGCCGGCCGATGCGCTAAGCCGCTTCGCCAGGGCGCTCGATGCCGAGGCCGGACCGGCGCGAGCGCCCGCAGGATCGTCCTGGCTGGCGCAGGCCTGGGGCCGCTTCATGGCGGTGCCGGTCGGCGTCGCCTGGGCCGCGGCCGCGGTTCTGCTGGCCCTGGTCATGGTGCAGTCGTTTGTCGAGCCCGGCGGCAAGGGCAGTGATTTCGAGATAGCCGGCGCGCAAGACGATCTGGCGAAAATGCCGTTCGCCCTGGTCAAGTTCAAGCCGGATGCGAAGATGTCGGATATTTCCGGCTTTCTCGGCGGCAACGGGCTGAAGATCATCGGCGGACCGACCGCCGACGGCGTCTTCCGGCTTGGCATTCCCGCGACGACCGCTGCCGATTACACAAGGCAAATCGGCCTTATTGTCGCTCAGCCTTTCACGGAGACTTTGATCGAGGGAAGGAAGCCGGTTGATGGCGGCTGAGGCGGTCATTCGATTTGCGGCCATGCTTGCGGCGGCGATGACAATCGCCGCCGTGCCTGCGTCGGCGCAGACCAGCGCGAAGCCCGACCGGACGAAAATCGACTGCCGCGACGGGGCCAATGCGGCAGGAGCCGACTGCGCCAAGGGTGACGCGAAGGGCGGGACGGATACAGCGCAGGCCGGCGCGGTGTTCTTGCCGGCCCTGATCGTCGACCTGTTCCCCAACCCGGTGGTGCCCCCGGCACCGATGCCGCGGCCGGCTTCGGCGACACCTCCCGCCGGTAATCAGGCCGACCCTCCGCCTGGCGGCCCTATCGTCTCTCCGACCGATCTCGTCGCCGTTCAGCCGCCGCGCGCGGTGGTCGGCGATTTCGTGCCGGACGAGGTGCTGGTGACGGTCGACGGCGATGCCGGGGCCGTGCAGCAGATCGCCGCTTCCTTCGGCCTCCAGGTGCGCTCGCAGCGCCAGTCGCGGCTGCTTGGCACCACGCTGGTGCGTTTTGGGATTCCCGACGGACGGCCCGTCGGCGTCGTGCTGGCGCAACTGGCCGCCGACGGCCGCACCCAGCGGCGCGAGCCTAACCATGTTTATTCGCTGCAGCAGGCCGCCAGCATCGTCAACTATGCCTTCGAGCACATAGCGCTCGATTCCAAGCAGGCCAGCGGCGAAAACGTCCGCATCGCGGTGATCGACACCGGCATCGACGACACCAATCCGGCGCTGGCTGGCGTCATTGCCGAACAGTTCGACGCCATGCCGGGCGTGCCGATCGAAAAGCGCGATCACGGCACGTCGATCGATGGCCTGATCGCTGGCGTCGGCGCGCTGGAGGGCATGGCGCCTGGCGCCAGGATCTACCACGCCCGTGCCTTCGAGGGCGGCAAGTCGACCATGGACGTCATCCTGGCGGCGCTCGACTGGGCGGCGGACCAGGACGTGCGTATCATCAACATGAGCTTCGTCGGGCCGAAGAACGATCTGCTCGGCGTTGCCTGCCGCAATGCCCGCGCGCTCGGCATGGTGCTGGTCGCCGCCGCCGGCAATAACGGGCCGAAGGCGCCCTATGGCTATCCGGCCGCTTTCGACGGCGTCATCGCCGTGACCGCCACCGACGCCAAGGACGGGCTGATGCCGCAGGCCAATCGCGGCGCGTACGTCTTCATCTCGGCGCCCGGCGTCGAGATGGTGGCGCCGAGCGGCGCCGGCTCGGATGTGGTCACCGGCACCTCGTTCGCGGCGGCGATCGTCAGCGGCGCCATCGCCAATCTCATCCACGCCGCACCCGATCGCTCGGCCGACGACATCGAAAAGGCGCTCGGGGCTACGGCAAGAGATCTCGGCCCCAAGGGGCGCGACAATGATTTCGGCTACGGGCTGCTGGACATCAAGGCGGCGGCGGCAAAGGAATAGGTCTAACGCTTAAAAGCTTCTGCTTTTATGCATGTCGAAACTCAATCAGATGGTTGCCCCAATGGCTGAGATGGGTGGAAAGCCGAAGGTCTGCTTTTCGGCGTTTCCACAAGCAGTCTCGGGCGCCAGCGTGGGTCGATAAACCGCTCTTGCCACGTCGTGATGAGATCAGGCGGCCGGCAAGCCTGGGTCGATGCCGGTCATGGCGATCGAGACGTCCCAGAGTCGCCTCCCGAGCGCGGGATCTTCGGCATGGGGCGCGCGCTTTGCTTCGCCGGCTGCACCGCGGGTTCCGCCAAAGCCGGTGGGACCGTAATAGCCTCCCGGCTTCACCTTGCCGGTCGCGGCCAGAAGCGCCGGCCAGGCGCCCTTGTCGGCGCTGTTGAGCAGCAGGCCGACGATCGGGCTTGCGATCTGGGCAAGTCCCATGTGACGACCAAGGCTCGTTGCGGCGATGCCAGGGTGAACGCCGATTGCCGTGACGGGCGACTTCGCGGCGCGCAGGCGACGATCCAGTTCGAAGAAGAACAGCGCGTTCGCCAGTTTGCTGGCGCCGTAGCGTTCGTTCTTGATGTAGCTCTTGTCGGCATTGAGGTCGTCCCAGTCGATCTTGGCCTTCAGATGCGCGACGCTCGAGGTTACGACCACCCGCGCTCCCGGCGTCTCCGCCAGCTTAGGCAGGAGCAGCGAGGTGAGCGCGAACACGCCGAGATGATTGACGCCGAACTGCGATTCGAACCCCTGCTTCGTGCGCGTCAGCGGCGGGTTCATGATCCCGGCATTGTTGATGAGCGCATCGATCCGTGGCTCCTTCGCGGCGATCTCGGCTGCGGTGCGAACGCTGTCCAGGTCACCGAGGTCGAGCGGCAACCAGACGAGATCGGCGTTGGGCGTGATCCGCTTGATCCGTGCGATGGCATCCTGCGCCCGGGTCTGCTCGCGGCAGCCAAGCAGGACGCGCGCGCCCCTGGCGGCAAGCACCCGCACGATTTCGAACCCGACGCCCGCGTTGGCGCCTGTAACGATGAAGCTCTTTCCCGTCTGCTTGGGGACGTCGGCTTCGGTGAAACCCTTGCTATTAGACATTTTCGTTCCTTATAGGTGAGTAATTACATACTCATTTATGGGTTAAAATTCAGGCGGCAGACCCCTTCCAGAACAGGTCGAACCCGGCCTGCCGGATGGCGTCACTTTCCCAAGGTTTGGCCGTGACCGCGTTGATGCTGATGTCTGCCAGATCGAAAAGAATGGTATCGATGTAGAAGGCGATCCTGTCAGGCGCCGCATGGCCGGCGAGACACTCCTCCACCATCGTCCGCGCATCCCGCTGCATGGCGTGGCACCGGTTCCGGCTTTCCGCTGTGACGCGATCCGACACCTTCAACTGGCGAAGGGCCTTGCGCGCTGTGGCGTGAGCCAGCCCCCAGTCAATCAGACAGTTCCAAACCGCGAATAGCAGGTCTTTAGCGGAGGCGTCCGCCGGATATGGCGCCAGCATCGTCTCTGTGAGGTCGGCCTCGATCTCGAGAAAGAGCTGGTTGAGCAGATCGTCCTTGGTTGGAAAGTAGGTGAACAGCGTCCCCTCGGAAACGCCAGCAGCCTTTGCGATCTTGGCCGTGGACGCGCCCGTGCCAAGGTGCGCGACGAACTCGGCCGCTGCATCCAGCAGCGCCTGTCGCTTTTCTTCACTGAGGGGACGCGCCATATTTCTGTCCAACGATATTGAGTAAGTGGATACTCAATTATATAGGGGATGACGTGAGATTGGTCAAGGGATGCAATCTTAAAGCCATCTGAAAATTTCGAAGTACCGATGCCAGACTAGAAATATTGAAACGGCGGATGATCAATTAGGTAGCTTTGGTACTTCGCGAAGGTCGCAGGCAATGGCTTGCCTTCCTCGAGCGGTCAGAGCTCATCGGCAGCTTTTGCGAAAGCATCAAATTCGACCGAACGACCGGAGTGGGGCGAACTCGGTCGCGCGGAGTGTGCGTTTCGACCTCTAGCCAGGCGCGCCGGCGACCGATCCCCTGACCACCAGGTCGACGGGCCAGACTTCGCCGCGGGCGCCCTCTTCCAGCCCCGAAATCCGGGCTGCCAGCCGCTCGGCGACGCGGGCGCCAGCGAGACGAATGGATGAACGCGTCGTCGACAGCGGCACCGAAAAATTCTCCGGCCGCAGCCAGGGGAAGACGTCGTCATGGGCGATCAGTGACACGTCGCCCGGAATGCTCAAGCCGAGGTCGCGCACCGCACGCACGACGCCCAGCGCCATGATCAGGCTGGAGCAGGCGATCGCCGTCGGCGCATCGCCCTCTTCCAGCAAACGCCTGGTGGCGCGATAGCCGTTCTCTTCGGTCATGACCACCGAGCAGACATGGCGTTCGTCCAGTTCCAGTCCGCTCGCGGCCAGCGCCCGGCGCACGCCGCGTTCGCGATGGATGGCAAAGGTCTCGCGGTTGTCGCCATTGATCAGCGCCAACCGCCGGTGGCCGAGCTGGATCAGCAGCCTCGCCGCCTCGCGGAAGGCGCCCTCGTTGTCGATGTCGGTAAAGGCATAGTCGAAATCGAAGCCTTCACTGCGGCCATGGACGATGAAGGGTATGCCGAGCGTGTTGACCAGCGCCACGCGCCGGTCGGCGGGCCTCGGCGAGGAGATGTAGACAGCGTCGACCTGGCGGTTGGCGACGATGCGCCGGTAGGTCGTCTCCTGATCGTCGGCGTCGGCCGGCGACAGCACCAGATCGAGCTCGTGCGAACGGGCATAATCGCCAAGGCCGGACAGGAACTCGACGAAATGCGGATCGATGTCGACGGATGCACCGGTCGGCAGGACATAGCCGATCATCCCGGTCTTGCCGGTCGCCAGCCGGCGCGCGCTGGGATTGGGGCGGTAGCCGTGGCGCTTGGCGGCGTCCATGACACGCCTTCGCGTTTCCTCGTTGACCTCAGGATAGCCATTCAGCGCGCGGCTTACCGTAGTCTGCGACAATGCCAGCATATGGGCAAGCTGCTTGAGGTTCACGAAAACTCTCCATCTCCCTCAAAGCGCTTTTAAATTGAATCGACCCAAGTGCCGCCGGGGTTGGGCCGTTCAACAACGGACCATAAGCGTGGTTCAGAGGTGTTTGAAACAAAAATTGCTGCTGCACTGCCATAAAAGCATGTTGCAGCGCACTTTTCAGGCCGCAAACGCGTCAGATTAAATCGATTAGCCCAGCTGCCTCTTGACTTCCGGCCGATTCAATGGCGAGATCAAAAAGGCCAAAGCGCTTTGGAAGACTCTTCGAAAGGTTGCGGTTCCTTTCTGACTGAGTCACAGTCCTGCGGCGTCGGCGGGCGGAATGGAGGTTCCGTCCGGTGTGTATGATCCACTGGGAGGAATACCGATGAAGAAAATGCTTTTGCTGGGTGCCGCGTTTGCCACGCTCGCCCTGAACGCGCCCGCGCATGCCGAACTGAAATTCAAGCCGGGTGAGGACAAGCGCTTCAACTGGGCGAACTACGAAGAGCTCAAGAAAGTCGACCTCAAGGGTGAGACGCTGTCGATCTTCGGACCGTGGCGCGGTGAGGACGAAGGCCTGGTGCGCGGCGTTCTCGATTATTTCTCGGAAGCCACCGGCGTCGAGATCAAATACTCCTCCTCGGAGAATTACGAACAGCAAATCGTCATCGATACGCAGGCCGGCAGCCCGCCGAACATCGCCGTGCTGCCGCAGCCGGGCCTGATCCAGGATCTCGCATCGAAGGGCCTGTTGACGCCGCTCGGCGACGACACCGCCAAATGGGTCAAGGACAATTACGGCGCCGGCCAGTCATGGGTCGATCTCGGCACGTTCAAGGACAAGGACGGCAAGCCGGGCTTCTTCGCCTTCCCCTACAAGGCCGACGTGAAATCGCTGGTCTGGTACTCGCCGGACAATTTCGAGGAAGCCGGCTACAAGGTGCCGAAGACGCAGGAAGAGCTCGCCGATCTCGAAAAGAAGATCATCGCCGACGGCGGCAAGCCGTGGTGCATCGGCCTCGGCTCCGGCGGCGCCACCGGCTGGCCGGCGACCGACTGGGTCGAAGACCTGATGCTGCGCACCCAGCCTCCGGAAGTCTACGACAAATGGGTGAAGAACGAGATCCCGTTCAACGACCCGGCAGTGGTCAGCGCCATCGACATCTTCGGCAAGATCGCGACCGACGACAAGATGGTCGATGGCGGTGCCAAGGCAGTTGCGGCGACCGATTTCCGCGACAGCCCGAAGGGCCTCTTCTCAGTGCCGCCGAAATGCTACCTGCACCACCAGGCGTCGTTCATCCCGACCTTCTTCCCGGAAGGCACCAAGATTGGCCAGGACGCGGACTTCTTCTACTTCCCGCCCTATGCCTCCAAGCCTGAGCTGGGCACGCCCGTGCTCGGTGCCGGTACGCTGGCGATGATCACGAAAGACAGCAAGAGCGCCCGCGCTTTCATCGAATTCCTGAAGATGCCACTCGCCCATGAGATCTGGATGGCCGAAGGCGGTTTCGTGACGCCGCTCAAGTCGGTCAACAAGGAGGCCTATGCCAGCGACGCGCTGAGGAAGCAGGGCGACATCCTCGCCAACGCCTCGACCTTCCGCTTCGACGGTTCCGACCTGATGCCCGGCAAGATCGGCGCCGGCGCCTTCTGGACCGGCATGATCGACCTGGTCGGCGGCAAGTCCGCTCAGGATGTCGCCACCGACATTCAGAAAAGCTGGGACGCCATAAAGTAGGCAAGGCGCCGATTGTTCGGCTGGACGTTTGACCTATCGATCCTGACTGGATCCGGGCCCTGGAGGCCCGAATCCAACCGGCGGCCCGTGCCGCGGCGACTATCATGAGCACACGGACATCCGGCATGAAGCGCGACCGGCAAAGAGGAAGACCTGTCTGCCTGGCGATAGCGCTCTGAACAACTGAATCGGCGCATCTCATCGCCCTGACCGTTCGGCCTTGGCTAGTGATGCGCAGGGGGAGGGACCCATGGCGGCTCAGATTTTCTCGGCCATATTCGTCATCATCGTCGGGGTCGGCGGTTGCGTCGCCTATTTCTGGGGCGCCAACAAACTGGTCGACCTGATATTTCCATCGCGTGGCGTCGCTGGCGCCGCGGCTATCGACAATCTGCGCCGGCAAGGGCTGGTCCGGCCGTGGCTGTTCGTCGGTCCGGCGATGATCATCTTGACCATCTATCTGATCTATCCGGTAGTCGAGACGCTGCGGCTGTCGTTCCTCGATCGCGGCGGCGTCAATTTCGTCGGCCTGGCCAATTATGAATGGGCCTTCGGAGATCGCGAGTTCCGCAACTCGATCCTCAACAACATCGTCTGGCTGGCGGTGGTACCGGCCGCCTGCACCTTCCTCGGGCTGATCATCGCCGTGCTCACCGACAAGATCTGGTGGGGCACGATCGCCAAGAGCCTGATCTTCCTGCCGCTGGCGATCTCCTTCGTCGGCGCCAGCGTGATCTGGAAATTCATCTACGAGTATCGCGGCGAGGGTCAGACCCAGATCGGCATCCTCAACGCCGTCATCCAGCATTTCGGCGGTCAGCCGCAGGTCTGGATATCACTGCCGTTCTGGAACAATTTCTTCCTGATGGTGATCCTGATCTGGATCCAGACCGGCTTTGCCATGGTGATCCTGTCTTCCGCCCTGCGCGGCATTCCCGAAGAAACACTGGAAGCCGCCGTCATCGACGGCGCCAATCCATTCCAGATCTTCTGGAAGATCATGGTGCCGCAGATATGGGGCACCATCGCCGTCGTCTGGACCACCATCACCATCCTGGTGCTCAAAGTGTTCGACATCGTGCTGACCATGACCAACGGCCAGTGGAACAGCCAGGTCCTGGCCAATTTGATGTTCGACTGGATGTTCCGTGGCGGCGGCGATTTCGGCCGCGGCGCCACCATCGCCATCATCATCATGATCGCGGTCATTCCGATCATGGTCTGGAACATCCGCCAGGCGAACAAAGAGACGGGAGGACATTGAGATGGCCGTTGCGACCGGAAATTCCTTCGCCAGCCGCTTCGGCGTCCATATCGCCGTGCTTGTCTTCGTCGCGATCTGGACCATACCGACGCTCGGCATCCTGGTCTCGTCGCTGCGCGACAAGAACCAGATCATCGCCTCTGGCTGGTGGAATTCGTTCGCCAGTTCCACTCAGACCGAAGCCGGCCGACTGCCGGCCGCCTCGACGCAAGTCGAAAAGGACGGCAAGTTCGTTCTCGAGGGCAACATCTTCGGCGACGGTGCCAAGCGCAACATCAGCGCCTTCGGTGTTAAATCGGCGGCGCCAACGCAATATCCCGCTGGCACTTCGGCCGATCTCGGCGATGGCGAAATCTTGCAGCTGAATGAAGACGGCAGCTTCGTCATGCAGTCGCCCAAGGCATTCGAAGGCGATCGCGGCCAGCGCGTCTACTATGCCTCGTCGGCGCCGCCGAAATTCACCACCGAGAACTACAAGACAGTCTTGTTTTCCGAGGGCATCGGACGGTCGTTCATGAATTCGCTGACCGTCACCATCCCGGCGACCGTCATCCCGATCCTGATCGCTGCCTTTGCCGCCTACGCTCTGGCCTGGATGCGGTTTCCCGGCCGGGCGCTGCTGATCGCCGTCATCATCGGCCTGCTGGTGGTGCCGCTGCAGATGTCGCTGATCCCGCTCCTGAAACTCTACAACGGCGTCGGCGCTTTCTTCGGCATGCCGTCGAAAACCTATCTCGGTATCTGGCTGGCGCATACCGGCTTCGGCTTGCCCTTCGCCATCTACCTGCTGCGCAGCTACATTGCCGGCCTGCCGCGCGAAATCATGGAATCGGCGCGTATCGATGGCGCCAGCGATTTCGAGATCTTCGTCAAGATCGTCTTGCCGCTGTCCTTCCCAGTGCTGGCTTCGTTTGCCATCTTCCAGTTCCTATGGGTATGGAACGATCTGCTGGTGGCGATGGTTTTCCTGGGTACAGAGGCAGACCAGATCGTGCTGACCGCCAAGCTCAATGCGTTGTTGGGCTCACGCGGTGGCGACTGGGAGATTCTGACGACATCGGCTTTCGTGACCATAATCGTGCCGCTGATCGTCTTCTTCTCGCTGCAGCGCTATTTTGTCCGCGGGCTGCTTGCCGGCTCGGTGAAAGGAGGCTGAAACGATGCGATCCGCTTTGAAGGCCAGCTCGAAACCTGACCTCGCCATCGATCGCGACTGGTGGCGGGGTGCTGTGATCTACCAGATCTACCCGCGCAGCTATCAGGACTCGAACGGCGACGGTATCGGCGACCTCAAGGGGATCATCGGCCGCCTCCCCTACATTGCGGCACTCGGTGCGGACGCCATCTGGATTTCGCCGTTCTTCAAATCGCCGATGAAGGATTTCGGCTACGATGTCACCGATTATTGCGACGTCGATCCGATGTTCGGTACGCTGGCCGACTTCGACGCGCTGACCGCCGAGGCACACAGGCTAGGCTTGAAGGTGATGATCGACGAGGTGCTGTCGCACACCGCCGACAACCACCCATGGTTCAAGGAAAGCCGGTCGAACCGCACCAACCCGAAGGCCGACTGGTACGTCTGGGCGGACGCCAGCCCGGACGGCACGCCACCCAACAACTGGCTATCGATCTTCGGCGGCTCGGCCTGGCAATGGGACACCAGCCGCCAGCAATATTACCTGCATAATTTCCTGGCCGAGCAGCCCGACCTCAACTTCCACAACCACCAGGTCCAGGATGCGTTGCTGGACGTCACCCGCTTCTGGCTGGAGCGTGGCGTCGACGGTTTTCGGCTCGACACCATCAATTTCTATTTCCACAGCCAGGGCCTGGAAAACAATCCGCCGCTGCCGCCGGAAGAGCGCAACGACCAGACCGCACCCGCGGTCAACCCCTACAATTATCAGGACCATCTCTACGACAAGAGCCGCCCTGAGAACCTCGGCTTCCTCGAGCGCTTCCGCGCGCTGCTCGACGAATACCCGGCAACCGCCGCGGTCGGCGAGGTCGGCGATTCGCAGCGGGGACTGGACGTTGTGGCTGCCTACACGGCCGGCGGCAAGCGCGTGCACATGTGCTACTCGTTCGACTTCCTGGCGCCGGAAAAGATCAGTGCGGCCAAGGTCCGCTCGGTGCTGGAATCCTTCGGCAAGGTCGCCAGCGACGGCTGGTCGTGCTGGGCCTTCTCCAACCACGACGTGATGCGCCCGGCCTCGCGCTGGGCGGCTGGCGAAGCCGATCCGACCGCCTACCTCAAGGTCATCTCGGCGCTCTTGATGTCATTGCGCGGTTCGGTCTGCATCTACCAGGGCGAAGAGCTTGGGCTCGCCGAAGCGGAACTGCGCTTCGAGGACTTGCAGGACCCCTACGGCATCCGCTTCTGGCCGGAATTCAAAGGCCGCGATGGCTGCCGCACGCCGATGGTGTGGGACGGCAGCGCCAAGAATGGCGGATTCTCCCCGGCAAAGCCCTGGCTGCCGGTGCCGACCAAGCATCTGTCGCAAGCGGTCAATGTCCAGCAGGGCGACGAGAATTCGCTGCTTGAGCACTATCGTCGCTTTCTCACGTTCCGGCGTGCCCATCCGGCGCTTGTCAAGGGTGACATCACCTTCATCGAAAGCGAGGGCGACACCGTCGCCTTCACCCGCCGCGCAGGCAACGAGCAGATCGTCTGCGTCTTCAATCTGGGAGCCGGGCCAACCAACGTTGACCTTGGCAGCCGATCGCTGCAACCTTTGCCCGGGCACGGATTTTCGGGGCAGGTAAGCAGCGGTTCCATCGAGCTTGGCGGCTACGGCGCCTGGTTCGGGCGCGTCGACTGAATTTCAAATCACTGGAGGAACCCAATGGCCGATGTCACGCTAAGACAAGTGAAGAAGTCCTACGGCAATCTGAACATTCTCCACGGCATCGACCTCGATATCAAGTCGGGCGAATTCATCGTCTTCGTCGGTCCGTCGGGCTGCGGCAAGTCGACATTGCTGAGGTCGATCGCCGGGCTCGAGGAAATCACCTCTGGCGAGCTCAGAATAGCCGGCGAGGTCGTGAACGACGTGCCGCCGTCGAAGCGGGGCATCGCCATGGTGTTCCAGTCCTACGCGCTGTACCCGCACATGACCGTTTACGACAACATGGCGTTCTCGATGAAGATCGGGAAGGAGAACAAGGCCGAGATCGACCGGCGCGTACGCCAGGCGGCGGAAATCCTGCAGTTGACGAAATATCTCGACCGCTTGCCCAAGGCGATGTCGGGCGGACAACGCCAGCGCGTCGCCATCGGCCGCGCCATCGTGCGCAATCCGAAGGTGTTCCTGTTCGACGAGCCGCTGTCGAACCTTGACGCCGCACTTCGCGTCGCCACCCGCATCGAAATCGCCAAGCTCAAGGAATCGATGCCCGCCACGACCATGATCTACGTCACCCATGACCAGGTCGAGGCGATGACGCTGGCCGACCGCATCGTTGTGCTCAAGGAAGGCCATATCGAACAGGTCGGCACGCCTATGGATCTCTACAAGAAGCCCGGCAATCTGTTCGTTGCCCAGTTCATCGGCTCGCCGGCCATGAACATCCTGCCGGCGACCATCGAAAGGACCGGAAACCCGACTGTCGTCAGCCATGTCGGCGGGCGCAAGGCAACCGTGCCGATCACGACCCCTGCTTCGGCAAAGGGCGCCGCGGTGAGCTTTGGCGTGCGGCCGGAGGACCTGATCATTGCCAGCGGTGCGGACTATCTGTTCGAAGGGACGGTCGACTATGTCGAGCAGCTCGGCGAGGTCCAGCTTGTCTATGTCGACATCGGCCGCGCCGATCTGCCGCTGGTGACCAAGCTGCCCGGCAATGTCGAGGTCAAGCGCGGCTCGACATTGCGGCTGAGCGCCAATGGCGAAGACCTGCATATCTTCGACACGGATGGGCGGTCCTTCGCGCTTCACGAAGCAGAGGCTAAGGCGGCCTGAGGTTCCATGATGAGACTGCACGTTGCAAAAACAAGAGCGGCGGGCCCAGCCCGCCGCTCTTGTTTGGAGATCAGCTTCGGCTGTTAGCGGCCGAAGAGATTCCGGTCGCTGCCCTGAGGGGCGGACTTCGGTACGTCGCCCGACGAATTGAGCAGCTTGTAGACCGGCGAACCGGTGTCGCGCACCGAAGACGTCGGCGTGGTGTCGACCTTGGAGGTCGCCAGCTTGTTGATATCGGTGCCACCAACGTTGTCGTTGCGGGCATAGGCGCTGCCGGCGGCAATCAGAAGAGCGGCGGCAGTAAGAACAATCTTTTTCATTTTTGACACTCCGTATTCTCGAATTCGATGCTGCCGATTAACCCGCAGCATCGCTGTCGGATGTTGGTTTTGATCGGATGTTAGTTGTTGCCGAACAGGTTGCGGTCGCTGCCATGGTTGACAGGCGCCTGCGTGGCCGGCTCCGACTTCTTGACGGAAGCCGTGTACGAGCTGTCGACGGCGGTGGTGGCAGGCTGGTTGGCGCCGTTGGAGCCAAAGTTGTCGCTGCCGGCGAAGACACTGCCAGTGACGGCCAGAACGGCGGCGGTAGCAAGAATGATCTTCTTCATCTCAACTCTCCTGAATTTCTGGATTTCGCCAGGATGGCGGGCGAACCCGCCGTCAACTGGGAATTGGTTGTTAGTGGCCGAAGAGGTTACGGTCGCTGCCCTGGGCAGGTGTCTGAGCAGCCGGTTCGGACTTCTTGACCGAAGCGGTGTACGAGCTGTCGACGGCAGTGGCTGTCGGGGCGTTCGAACCATAGTGGTCGCTGCCATTAGCGAAGGCGCTGCCGGAAATGGCCAGAACGGCGGCGGCAGTGAGAATGATCTTTTTCATTTTTTGTACTCCAGTATCTTCTTTTTCGTCCGTCTAGCGGCGTGTCTTGGAAATGAAATCGCGTCGTTCGGACAGCCCCGATGTGGGAGGGCATCCTCGCCTTTTCCAATCACGAAGTTGTTTCGTGTGGACCATGATTCCGCTACTTGAAATTGTGCCAAGGGCTTCTACACGCTACTTATTATTTATCTTTTTCAATGGTTTAAGCAAAACCGTCCGCTGGATCACCAACTGTTGCCAAGGCCCGGCGTTCACAATGTCCTGCACGCACCGTCAACAGAAACGAACCGTTCGGTTCGATTTTAGAATCAGCTAATAGTCACTTTTCGAAACCGTTAGCCTTTTTGGCCGCCGGCAAGGGGTCGGCTTTCGAGGAGATTGCAAGTGGCGATGGCTGCCGAAGAGATAGGATTTCAGCCCGGCAATCGCCAACCCGAACGTTTCGCACGCGTGTCGCGCGGCATGGATACGATGTCGTTTTCATGCCGATGACGCGCCAGCGATCGTGGTTAGATCATGCCATCTCAGGTGCCGCTTCGTGACGACGGGGCGGAGAATTGGGAAGCCGGTCAAAATCCGGCGCTGCCCCCGCAACGGTGGTGGAGTTCAAGTCGCAACGGGAGACCACTGGGCAACTGCCTGGGAAGGTGTCGCGATCGTCCGCAAGGACAACTCCAGAGCCCGGAAACCAGCCCGAGATTTCTAGACTCGACTGATCGCGGTGGGCGATCAAGAGGTGGATAGTGCATGCCCGGCGCCTCGCCGGCCTGCGTCCAATCCTTCCTCCGTCACCACCAGTTCAGTCCTTAGATAACGAGGACAGGACATGGATATTCGCAACGACATGCTGAGGCGCTTGAACAGCCGTCGGCAAGGCTTTTCGCTAGAGCAGCCCTTCTACACCGATCCAGACTACTTCAAGCTGGACATGGAGCTGATCTTGTATCGCGATTGGCTGTTCATCGGCCATGATTGCGAGCTGCCGAAGCCGGGCAGCTACATTACTGTGCAGATCGGCGACTATCCGGTTGTTCTTGTCCGTGACCAGCAAGGCAAGATCAACGCCTTCCACAATTCCTGCCGCCATCGCGGCAGTCGCGTCTGCAACACCGACAAGGGTACTGCGGCAAAGCTCGTCTGCCCCTATCACCAGTGGACCTATGAGCTCGACGGCCGGCTGCTGTTCGCCCGTCAGATGGCCGACGGTTTCGACAAGAGTGAGTTCGGTCTGAAGCCGGTCGCCTGCGAGAGCGTCGGCGGCTATATCTTCATCTGCCTGGCCAAGGAGCCAGCGGATTTCGCGCCGATGCGGGCGATGATCGAACCTTATCTGCTGCCGCACCGGTTGCGGGAAGCAAAGGTCGCCTTCGAGAGCACGATCATCGAGAAGGGCAACTGGAAGTTGGTCTGGGAAAACAACCGCGAGTGCTATCACTGCGTCGCCAATCATCCCGAGTTGTGCAAGACCTTCCCCGAGGCTCCGACCGTGACCGGCGTCAACGGCGCCGACAGCGACCCCGAAATGGTCGCGCATTGGGCCAAATGCGAGGCATCAGGCCTGCCGAGCAAGTTCCGCATCGATCCGGCCGGGCAGTATCGCGCCACCCGCGCGCCGCTGCTGCGCGATGCCGTCAGCTACACCATGAGCGGCAAACTGGCGGTGAAGAAGAACCTCTCCGACGCTGTCTCCGCCGACCGCATCGGCACCTTGATGCACTATCACTATCCGACGACATGGAACCATATCCTCATCGATCACGCGGTGACGTTCCGGGTGGTGCCGATCAGCGCCACGGAAACGGCGGTGACGACGAAATGGCTGGTGCACAAGGACGCGGTCGAGGGCGTCGACTACACCATCGAAGACCTTACCCATGTGTGGACCGAAACCAACGACCAGGACCGCCGCATCGTTGAGGAAAACGCCCTCGGCATCCTGTCGCCCGCCTATGAACCGGGCCCCTATTCGGAGCTGCATGAGGGCGGCGTGATCCAGTTCGTCGAATGGTACGCGTCGTTCATCGGCCCGCGCCTCGCCGAAGGCGGAAGGCCGGCGCTGCGCAGCGTCGCCTAGTTGCATCACATGCACAAGACATGAGGGACAAGAGAGGATGAATGCGATGACGGATCTTGGCCTCTATCGCCATCTCGACCAGATGACGCCCTGGAACGACAGGCTGCAGGTGCTGGAGGTGATCGGCGTCAGCGACGAAGCGCCTGACGTCAAGACCTTCACCTTCCGCTCCGACAACCAGACCTGGTTCCGCTACAAGCCGGGCCAGTTCGTGACGTTGGAACTGCCGACCGCGGACGGGCCGCTGATGCGCACCTATACGCTGTCGTCCTCGCCATCGCGGCCGTTCTCGATCGCAGTGACGGTGAAGGCGCAAGCCGGCAGCACCGGCACGCGATGGATGTTTGACCATCTGACGCCCGGCTCGCACGTCAAGGCCTATGGGCCGACCGGCGATTTTTCGCTGCACAGTCACCCGGCGGCTAAATATCTGTTCATTTCGGCCGGTTCGGGCGTGACGCCGATGATGTCGATGCTGCGCTGGCTGAACGACTGTGCGCCATGGACCGATGTCGGCTTCGTCAATTGCGCGCGCCGCCCGGAAGAGATCATTTTCCGCAAGGAGCTCGAACTGCTCGGCAGCCGTATGCCGGGCTTGTCGCTCGGTTTCATGATCGAGGAGCGTTCGAGCCGAGAGGGCTGGTTCGGCCATATGGGCCGCATCGACGCCATCAGGCTGCCGCTGCTGGCGCCCGATTTCCGCGAGCGCGAAATCTTCTGCTGCGGCCCCGATCCTTTCATGCGCGCCGTGCGCGGCATGCTGGAGGCCACCGGCTTCGACATGACGAAATACCATCAGGAGAGCTTTGCGGCGCCGGCCGTGGAGGAGATCCCGGCGCCGTTCGCTTTGCCGGCGGGAGACGACGCCGTCGCCCCGATCGAAGCCGTGACACCGATCCGATTCTCGCTTTCGGATGTCGATGCCGACTGCGTCGCCGGCCAAACCGTCCTGCAGACCGCGCGGGCCTCAGGCGTGCGGATTCCCGCTGCATGCGAGTTCGGCCTGTGCGGCACCTGCAAGGTGAAAAAGGTCGCGGGCGACGTCGAGATGAGCCACAATGGCGGCATCCTCGATCATGAAATCGACGACGGTTTTATCCTTGCCTGTTGCTCAAAACCGCTTTCGGCGCTCGAAATCGAGGCGTGACCGGCGGTTGGTGCCATTTCAGGAGTCCGGAGTGATCAGTCTCAAAGACGGGAAATAGGTCCGGTATCGACCGACATCGCGGGTCAGAAGCGGAAGCTGAGCGACCGCGGCATGGGCGCCAATGAAGTAGTCGGGCAACACGCCAATCCTGGATCCTCCTGATCGGCGGTACTGTGTAAATACCTTCCCGGCCAGGAAATGAGCTGCTCTTGGCATCGGAGCCATTTCGAGGCCGGCCGCATCCAGAAATGCGTCGAGATCCTCGACGCTGATGTAGCGAACAGCAAGCTCGGCATAGACCGCATCATTGATCAACAATGGTCCATCGAGGCTCGCTGCCTCGAGCTGTGCAACCGACCAGTCCGCCCAGGTCGGATCGTCCGTAACGAGGTCGAGCAGAACATGGTGTCGACCAGCGTCACGCTTCGCCACGCGTCAGTGCCATGATCGCGTCGGTCGTGAGCTCCTCGCCGGCATGGCCGCACAACTTGGCGAAGCGGCTCGCAGGCGGCTCTTTGTCAACGCGAGGCAGCACCACGCTGCCATCGGCAGCGCGTCGGAAATCCACTCTGCTGCCCGGGACGATTCCAAGGAGATCGCGGACCGGTTTGGGAATGGTCACTTGTCCCTTTGCCGTAACAGGAGTGGCCATCTTCATCCTCGTGGCAATACCATCTTTCACGAACTGTCAGCGCCAAGACCACATGCGTTAACAACGTCCATTCAAACTCCGTAGCGCTCGGTGCGAATGTTTCCCGCTGCAACGCCGGCATCAATCAGCGCCTGGGCGGCGACTGATACAAACGCGTTGGAGCCGCAGACAAAGGCGAGACCAGGCGGCTCGGGCAGCCGCGCCATTGCTTGCGCCATCATCGCGACGTCCACCCGCCGCGCATAATCGGCCGGGCGCCGGGCGGCTTCGCGTGTCAGTGTCAGCACTAGGTCGAACCCGTCCCTGCGGTCGTCAAGGCCGATCAGTTCGTCGCGAAAGATCACTTCGTCCCAGATCCGGGCTGAAAAGACCAGAACTACGGGCACTGTCGAATTGCGCGCGGCGCGATGGCGAGCCATCGACATCAAGGGCACGACGCCGGAACCGCCGCCGACAAGCACAAGCGGCCCGCTCTCATCTTCTGGCCAGACGAAATGCCCGCCGAGCGGTCCACGAAGTTCGATTTCGTCACCAATCGCCGCGACCTCGTGGAAGAAGGGGGAAACCTCGCCATCGTCGAGCTTCTCGATCGCCAGTTCGATCGCGCCATCCGTCTCGGGCGCGGAGGCAATGGAGTAGGAGCGGCGCGCCTGGTAACCATCCGGTGCCGTCAGCCTGACATCGACATGCTGCCCGGCGCGGTAGGCAAACGGCCGCGATGGCCGGAAAAAGAAGCTGGTAACACGCGGCGTGCGTTTTTCGATGCGGACGATCCCGGCCGTCTGCCAGGGCGATTGCACTGCTGCCACAGCGCTCATGGATCGCCCGTATAGCGCTGTTCGCGCCATGGATCACCATAGATGTGATAGCCGCGCAATTCCCAGAAACCGGGTTCGTCGCGCGTCGTGAATTGCAGGCCGTTCAGCCATTTGGCAGACTTCCAGAAATAGAGGTGCGGCACCAGCAGCCTTGCCGGGCCGCCATGGTCCGGCGCAATCGGCTCGCCTTCGTAGAGCAGCGCCACCATGGCCTTGCCGCCGGTAAGATCCTTTACCGGCACATTGGTGGTGTACCCGTCGAACGCGTGCGCCAGCGTGAAGCCGGTCGGCGGCTCCAAACCTGCGTCGGCAAGGATATCGTCGACCAGCACGCCCTGCCACGGCGTGTCGAACTTGGTCCACGCGGTCACGCAATGGATGTCGCGTGTCATCTTGGTCAACGGCAGCGCGTTGAATTCAGCCCAGTTCCACTTCTTGATCGGCCGTGGCCCATGCTTCAACGTGAACGACCAATCCTCCGTGCGCACGCGCGGCGTCGGACCGGCCGACAGTACCGGAAAACCCTGTTCGAGATATTGGCCGGGCGGTATGCGCGCATCGTCATCGGTTGGCGGGCGCCGTCCTGAAGAGAAACCTCGGGTGACCATCGCGGTAATTCCTCTGCGGCAGGCATCCATCAACCTGTCGCAGTTTTCTCGATGATGCCGCTGCGGGCAACTGAAATCTTGGCGCACAAAGCCGGCAGGCCCGGCGAGCCTGCCGGCTTTGCATTCAGTTCAGCGCCTCGCGTCAGCCATTGGCGAACGGCACCGCGACATAGATCTGGCCTCCGTCCCGCTCGACCAGCAACAGCACCGACTTCTTGCCGGACTTGCCAGCCTGGGCAATCGCCTGGGTGACCTGCCTGGCGCTCTTCACCGGCACCTGATTGACGGCGACGATGATGTCACCTGCCTGGATTCCGGAAGCCGCGGCAGCCTTGTCGGGATTGACGCTGGCAACGATCGCACCGCGCTGATTGTGGGCGAGATTCATCTGCTCGCGAATGTCAGGGGTGATGTCCATCAGGCCAAGCCCGATCGCCGCGACGCGTGAGCCTTGCCCGACGCCAGGCGCGCCGGACCCGTCTTCCAATGACGCGGTCTTCACGTCGTCGGTGTTGCGCCCGACATCGACGGAAATATCCACGGCCTTGCCCTTGCGCCAGATGTTCAGTGTTTCTCTGGCGCCGGGCGCGACATCGGCGACCGCCCGCGACAGGTCCTTGGGATCCTTCACATCCTGTCCGGCAAAGCTGGTGATGACGTCGCCGGCCTCGACTCCGGCCCTGGCGGCGGGCGAACCGTCATTGACCCGCGAAACCAGCGCGCCGGCGGCATGATCGAGGCCAATTGCGCTCGCCACATCCGCCGTCACCGGCTGGATCTCGACGCCGAGATAGCCATACTGGATCGAGCCGTCCTTCATCAGCTTGGCGACCACCTTCTGGGCCTGGTCGGACGGGATGGCGAAGCCAACGCCGACGCTACCGCCATTGGGCGAATAGATCGCCGCGTTGATACCGACGACATTGCCGGCGACATCTATCAGCGGGCCGCCGGAATTGCCGTGGTTGATCGGGGCGTCGATCTGGATGAAGTCGTCGAACGGGCCGCTGTGCAGATCGCGGCCGCGCGCCGAAACGATGCCTGCGGTGACAGTGGTGCCGATGCCGAACGGGTTGCCGAAGGCCAATACCTGGTCGCCTGGCATGAGCTTGTCGGAATCACCCCATTTGACGGTTGGCAGGGGATTGTCCGCCTTGACCTTGAGGACGGCGAGATCGTTCTTGGCATCGCGGCCGACCAGCTTGGCGGGGAGTTCGGTGCCGTCGTCGAGCGCAACCTTGATCGAGGTGGCACCATCGATCACGTGATTGTTGGTGACGATGATACCATCCGCGCCCACGAGGAAGCCGGAACCCAGTGCTTCGGCACGCTGCGGTTGCTGTTGTGGCGGTGTCTTGGGCATCGGCATGCCCTGGTCACCGAAGAACTGACGAAAATAGTCGTCGAAAGGCGAGCCGCCGTCGAACGGAGAGGCATCGCTCGTCGTTCCAGGCTCTGCCTTCGTGACAGTGGTGATCGTTACCACCGCCGGCTTGTCGGCCGCCACGATGGGAGCGAACGAGCCGTTGGGAGCGGTGAGGCCGGCGACCGGTGTCTGGGTCGTCGGAACGGTGTTGCCCTCGCTTTGGGCGAAAGACATGACGAAGGGGGATACGATCAGCGCAGCGCCCAGCAAGGCCGCGACGCGATGTCTGCGAATTATGTCTGACATGGTCGTTTGTCCGGGCGAGAGTTGATCGGTCGCCGTGGAGGTCTCCTTGTGCGGAAGACCGGCCATTCGGCGTGTCGAACGTCGCGATTGCCTGTCTCGCCTGGCACGGCAGCCGGACCGGATCGACAGCTCTGAATCTAGGGCGCAGCTTGGCCCGATTTAGGGATTCCGGGCCACCTTACGAAGATTTAATTTCCGGAGTGACGGCGGTCACGATGTCGTCAGGCGACGGGCCAGTCTTCCCTGCCCGCCGGGGGCTCAGATCCCGCCGGTTCGTCCGAGATAGGCAGTGGCAATGTCGTGCATGCGCTTGCTGTCGAAGCTCGGTCCGTGGCCGCCATGGCCGACGCGGATCGGCAGGTCGAGCAGGCGCTGCATCGTACTGATGTAGGCCGATCGATCCGAATCCGGCAGGTCGTCGATCAGCGTGTCGTCGTAGATGGCGTCACCGCTGAAGAAAAGGCCATCGGCCTCGTCGAACAGCGCGATCGAATCCGGCGAATGGCCGGGCAGATGCAGCACACGGAATTGCCGGTCACCGAGATCGACGATGTCGCCCTCGTCCAGGGTTCGCGTCAGCGGTGCGGGCGGGATCTTGTAGTCGGCCGCCTTCCAGCCCGGCGCAGGCAGCTTCGAGACGGCGCCGTCGAGATCGTGGAACATGTAGGCGTAGGTCGCCGCCTCATCCATGCTCGCGAACTGCTCCGCGCTGTGCCTTGGCCCTGCTCGCCACGGAAATTCGTGTAGTGAGCCGACATGGTCGAGATGAATGTGGGTGGCGACGACCAGCAGCGGCTTGCCGTCGGGCATGTCGATCTCCGGCGCGAGCCGACAGATACCCATGCCGGTGTCGACCAGAAGGTCGGCATCTCGGCCGCGCAGATGCCAGATATTGGCACGCACATAGGTATGCACGAACGGCTCGGTCAGCATCGTCGTCTTGTGGTCGACAATGCTTTTGCTGAACCACTCCGGCATCAGCTGTGGCCCGGCATCAGGTGAAAGCCAGGCATCAGGTGTGAGCCAGGCATCAGACGAACGGCTTCCCGACCTTGTATTTTTCCGGCACCAGCCGCTTGAGATAAGCGATGCCGGCATCGGACAGCTGATTGACATCGGGCTTCATGAAATCGTCCGGCATATGGCGGGTCTTGCCGGCGACGTCCTTCAGCGGCACCTTCTTCAGCACCGTTTTGCTGCCGTCATATTGCAGCGCCACCGAGCCGCCGCCCTGTTCAGCGACAGTGACGGCGAAAGCGCCGGCATCGAAAGCCTCCTGCGCGTCGATCGCGCTGATGGCGCCGACATAGCCGCGCGGCATGTAGCCGAGTGCGTCGACGCGGGCCCGCTTGCCGGGCAGGCCTTCGGCCAGCGCGCGCTCAAGTGCGGCCGGCAGGTCGCTGCCCGACAGCTTGACGTTGCCATGCGCGTCGCGCTCCAGCTTGTCCGGCGGCACCAGGCTCTCGACCAGCGCCTTGCCGTCGGCGGTGCTGACGCCTTCCGAAACGGCGACGATGCAGCGCTTGTGGCGGTCGAGCGTGGCGCGGACGTCGTCGATGAAGCCGGCGGCCGAGAACGGGCGTTCGGGCACGTAGACCAGGTGCGGGCCGCTGTCGGGGTCAAGCTGCCATGCTGCCGCGGCTGCGGTCAGGAAGCCGGCATGCCGGCCCATGACGATGCCGACATAGATGCCGGGCAGGGCGCGAAAATCGAGGTCGACAGACAGAAAGGCGCCAGCGACGAACTCGGCCGCCGAAATAAAGCCCGGCGTGTGATCGTTTTCCTCGAGGTCATTGTCGATGGTCTTTGGCGCATGGACGAAGGCGATCTCGCCGCCTGCGGCATCGGTCAGGATCTGCTGCGTGCCCGACGTGTCGTTGCCGCCGATATAGATGAAGGCGTCGGCGCCTGCCTTCTTCAATCCGTTGAGGATGATCTCACAATAGGCGGCATCCGGCTTGTCGCGGGTCGAGCCAAGGGCGGCACTTGGCGTGCCGGCGATCAGCCGCAGCCGGTCCTCGGGAATCGCGGAAAGGTCGACATAGTTGCCGTCACGGATGCCGCGCACGCCGTGGATGGAACCGAGGACCTTGGCACCGGGATGCCGCTTGCGGATCTCCAGCGTCGCCCCGACCACCGTCTGGTTGATGACGGCGGTTGGGCCGCCGCCCTGCGCGATGACAAAAGTTCCGGCCATTCCCGACGTCTCCCGAGCGATGAATTCGAAGGCACATTCGCCTGTCTTTCGCTATCGCGCAACGGAAGAGTGGGGCGGGCGGCGTGTCAGACGACGACGACCGGGTTTTTCTTGGAGACGCGGCTGTAGAGGTCGATGATGTCCTGGTTGATCAGACGCACGCAACCCGACGACATCGCCTGGCCAATGCTCCACCATTCGGGCGAACCGTGGATGCGATAGCCGGTGTCCTTGCCGTTCTGATAGATGTAGAGGGCGCGCGCGCCGAGCGGATTGGTGAGGCCGCCGGGCTGGCCCGCCTGCCATTTCACCAGTTCGGGCTTGCGGGCGATCATCTCTGGCGGCGGCGTCCAGGTGGGCCATTCCCTGCCATACTGGATGTTGGCACGGCCGGACCAGCGGAAACCGTCCTTGCCGATGCCGACGCCATAGCGGATGGCATCCCCACCCGGCTGGACGAGATAGAGCATGCGCTCCTTGAGATGGACAACGATGGTCCCGGGCGCCTCGCCTGTGGTGTCGACGACGATCTGGCGGCGGAATTCCGGCTTGACCTTCAGATACGGCACTTGCGGGACGTTGAAGCCGCCATCCGTCAGTGCGGCATACATCACGCCGGGGCTGGTGACGTTCTTGTCGACTCTGATCGCCGGCCGCATCGGCGGCACCGAACCGGTGGAGACGTCGTCGAGCTCCAGCGCCGGCAGGCTGCCGCCCGAGGTCGAGCAGCCGGCGACGCTAAGCAGCGCCAGCGCGCCTGCCCCGGACAGGATAGCCCGGCGGGAAAGACGATGATCGGCTTCGATTGTGTCGCCATTCTGCGGCGGCGTCAGACCTTGCGGCAACTCGCGCATATACCCAAACCCCACGCTGTCGGCGGGAAGCACGGTCCGGCCGGATGGCAGTCATTTTCATCATTCATGGTTGATAAAGCGTGAAGACCTTGCACAGCCTGAGTTCGCGCATTGCCCATGGGCGATCGACCTTCTGCGCGATCCGTTGACCGAGACCTGCTGCACAAAAGACCTCGGCGGGTCATGATCCCGCCGCCGGCGTTTCCTATCGCTCAGGGGTCAGCGGGTGCCTCCATATGCAAGACCTTAAAGACCGACATCAAGCTTTTGCCGCTGCCATTGTCGCGCGGCAACCGTTCTCGGTGCCAGTGTCAGCCTGGCCGAAATAATGAGCACGCTGAGCGGCGCGAACTGACGCCGGTCTGCCGTTGGCGAAATTAGGGAAATCGCCTCTTTACATTCTCCCGGACGCAAGGATTTATCCTCTTCTTTACGCTCAAAGGAGACGAGCATGTCCTTCGAAAACTGGGCCGCCTTCGCTGCCGCATCGACGATCCTTCTCATCATTCCGGGTCCCACCATCCTTCTGGTCGTGTCCTATGCGCTGGGCCAGGGCTGGCGCACCGCACTGCCGATGGCCGTCGGCGTGGCGCTGGGCGACTTCACCGCGATGACCTTGTCGATGCTGGGCGTCGGCGCGCTGCTGGCCGCTTCGGCGACCGTCTTCACCATCCTGAAGCTGATCGGCGCCGGCTATCTGATCTATCTCGGCGTGATACTGTTCCGCGCCGGTGGCGCTCTGAAAGCCGAACCGCGCACCGATGCGGTGTCGTCGGCCAAGATGATGGCACATGCCTGGCTGGTCACCGCGCTCAACCCGAAGAGCATCACCTTCTTCGTCGCCTTCCTGCCGCAGTTCCTCGACCGGCATGCCGATTTCTGGACCCAGATGCTGATCTTCGAGACGACGTTCCTGGCGCTCGCCTTCGCCAACGCCTTCGGTTATGCGCTGATCGCTGCGCGCGCGCGCAACGTCGTGCGCAATCCCAAGGCAATCCGCATCTTCAACCGCACCGGCGGCACCCTGCTGGTCGGCGCCGGCATCGCCACGGTGGCCATGCGTTCCAGCAATTGAGGTAGAGTTGGATTCGCTCATCACGCAGCGTTTGCGCTGCCCCCTCACCTACGTGCCGACACCCTCTCGCCGCATAGTGACGGGAGAGGGCTCGATTTCGCCGTGCGAGAAGACGTGTCCGACAGGGCGATGAGGGGCAGCGCGGACTTCGGCGGTTGGCGCCGCAAAAAGAACTCGCCGTCGTCGCTCACCATTTGAAAGACTACTGGGCTAAACCGGCGCAGCGCGCGGTTGGCGTGCCCGTGGCCCATGCGTTAGGATCGCCTTGGTCACTGGTCGATCGAAGGACATTGCATGGCAATCAGGGACGCATTGGGCCTGACATTTTCGGGTGCCACGCAGGCGGGGTTCGCGCCCTACTGCCAGGCAGTGCGTGAACTGCAGTGCTTCATCGGCGATCCCGTGGCCTCCATCGACCGCGCCATCGCGGAAGCTCCCGGCTTCGTCATGGCGCATGTCTTCAAGGGCTACCTTTTCGGCCTCGCCACCGAGCGAGAGGCAACAGTCGTGGCCAAGGCTTGCCATCAGGCCGCATTGCCACTTGCCGCGACCACGCGCGAGCAGGCGCACGTCGCTGCCCTTGGCCATCTCGCCAACGGACGCTGGCATCAAGCCAGCCGCATTCTTGAGGATGTCACCATCGAGACGCCGCGCGACGGGCTGGCGCTGCAGGTCGGCCACCAGATCGATTTCTTCACCGGCAATGCCCGCATGCTGCGTGACCGCATCGCCCGTGCCCTGCCGTCATGGCAAAGCGGCATGCCTGGCTACCACGCCATGCTCGGCATGCAGGCGTTCGGGCTGGAGGAGATGGCTGACTATTTCAGGGCCGAGCAGCTTGGCCGCGCGGCAGTCGACATGGAGCCGCGTGACGGCTGGGCGCAGCATGCCGTCGCTCATGTCATGGAAATGCAAAGCCGGCAAAGGGATGGTATTGCCTGGATGCGCGCCGATCCCGAGGCGTGGACAAGGGAGAGCTTCCTGCAGGTTCACAATTGGTGGCACCTGGCACTGTTCCACTATGATCTCGGCGAGACAGACGAGGTGCTGGCGCTCTATGATGGGCCCATCTATGGCGGGCAGTCGACGATGGCGCTCAACATGGTCGACGCGTCGGCAATCCTGTGGCGGCTTTACCTTGGCGGCATCGATGTCGGCGACCGCTGGGCGGGGCTCGCCGCCAACTGGCGCAAGGCCGGTGCCGGCAATTATGCCTTCAACGATGCCCACGCGATGATGGCGTTCGTCGGCGCCGGGCTCGACGCCCCGGCCCAGACCTTGATCGAGGCTCAACGCGAGGCGATGGGCGGCAGCGACGACAATGCGGCTTTCACCAGGGATGTCGGCCATCCCCTGACGCTCGCCATCAAGGCCTTTGGCGAGGGCAACTATGCCGAGACCGTGCGCCTGATCCGGCCGATACGGGCGATCGCCCACCGTTTCGGCGGCAGCCACGCCCAACGCGACGTCATCGACCTGACGCTGATCGAGGCGGTCCTGCGCGCCGGTGACGGTGCGCTTGGCAGGGCGCTCACGGCCGAACGGGGAATGGCGCGGCCCGGCAGTCCACTGTCGGCGCTGCTTTCTCGGCGCGCGGCCAATTTATCCGAGACCAATTTGTCAGAGAATTGACCCACGATCGATCTTGTCTTAAAAACTGACAAGCCAGATTTTTTCGAGACTCGAAAAAATTATCGGCAAGGGAGGAACACATGTATCTCGGCCTCGATCTCGGGACGTCGGGCGTCAAGGCGCTGCTGATCGATGCCGGGCAAACCGTCATCGGTTCCGGCCATGCGTCTATCGACGTGTCGCGGCCACATCCAGGCTGGTCGGAACAGAACCCCGACGACTGGATCCGCGCTTGCGAAGAGGCGATTGCCGACCTCAAAGCCAAGCATCCCGGGGAACTCGCCGCGGTCAAAGGCATCGGCCTGTCCGGCCACATGCACGGTGCGACGCTGCTCGATGCCGCCGACAAGGTGCTGCGTCCCTGCATCCTGTGGAACGATACGCGCAGTCATGCCGAGGCGGCCTTGCTCGACGCCGATCCGCGCTTCCGCGCGCTGACCGGCAACATCGTGTTTCCCGGTTTCACCGCGCCGAAGCTTGCCTGGGTGAAGAACAACGAGCCAGCTGTCTTCGCCAAGGTCGCAAAAGTGCTGTTGCCCAAGGATTTCCTGCGGCTCTGGCTGAGCGGCGAACACATTTCGGAAATGTCGGATTCTGCCGGCACGTCCTGGCTCGATGTCGGCAAACGGCGCTGGAGTACCGAGCTGCTGGCCGCGACATCGCTCGATGAAGAGCAGATGCCGGCGCTGGTCGAGGGTACCGAGAAGGCAGGCGTGCTGCGTGCCGAACTGGCCTCTAAATGGGGCGTTCCGGCCGGCATTCCCATCGCCGGCGGTGCCGGCGACAATGCGGCCTCGGCCTGCGGCATGGGCACGGTCGGCGCCGGCCATGCCTTCGTTTCGCTCGGCACATCGGGCGTGCTGTTTGCCGCCAACGCGTCCTACCTGCCCAACCCGGCTAGTGCCGTGCATACCTTCTGCCACGCGCTTCCTAACACCTGGCACCAGATGGGCGTCATCCTGTCGGCAACCGATTCGCTGAACTGGCTGTCCGAGATCACCGGGAAAGGCGCCAGCGAACTGACCGCCGATCTCGGCGACACGCTGAAGGCGCCCAGCGGCGTGTCCTTCCTGCCTTATCTCTCCGGTGAGCGCACACCCTACAATGATTCCGCCATTCGCGGCGCGTTCACCGGGCTGGCGCATGAGTCGAGCCGTGCCGTGCTGACCCAGGCGGTGCTCGAAGGCGTCGCCTTTGCCTTCCGCGACAGTTTCGAAGCCTTGGCCACGGCCGGCACGACCTTGACGCGGGTGACGGCGATCGGCGGCGGCTCGCGCTCGCGCTACTGGCTGAAGGCGATTGCCACCGCGCTTCAACTGCCTGTCTACATACCGGCCGACGGCGACTTCGGCGCCGCCTTTGGTGCTGCGCGGCTCGGCCTGATCGCGGCGACGGGTGCCGACCCGCTTGAAATCTGCACGGCACCGAGGACCGATGCCACGATCGAACCGGACGCCGCACTTGGCGGCGTCTATGCGGATGCCTATCAGCGCTACCGGGCGCTGTACCCGGCAGTCAAGGTCGCCACGGCGTGAGCGGGAGTCTACCCCCCTCTGCCCTGCCGGGCATCTCCCCCTCAAGGGGGGAGATTGGCTGTCACGCGGACCTTCGCCAATTACCAAAGTTGAAAAAAGTGCGGCTACGTCAATGCTGCCAATCTCCCCCCTTGAGGGGGAGATGCCCGGCAGGGCAGAGGGGGGCGACTGGCGCCTACCCTAACAGCAAAACCTCACTGCGCCGGCACCTTGTCGAGAAAACCGGTGACGCTCTTCAGTCGGCCGTTCTCGATGACGCCGATGTCGGTGCCTTCGATCACCGAAGGGGTGCCCTCCGGACCGAGATTCCACGAGAAGCGGATCTTGTCGGCAAAACCGTCCGGCGTGCCCTTCAGCGAGAACCGGAAGCCGGCAAATCGCTGCTGTACGCCGTCGATCAGCGCCGCGACACCCGCATGGCCATCGCCCTGCATGAGCGGATCGCGATAGCTGACGTCTTCGGTGAAGGTTGCCTTGAGCAAGTCGGCCCGACGGCCGGCATCACTTTCGTTCCAGGCGGTGATGTAGCTTTGGGCGATCTTGTTGAGGTCGGTCATGGCCTGTCTCCTTTGTCTGACTGTTTTGACATGAGCCTTTTCGACCGGCGGACGAACGAAACCAATTACGCCTGAGGTAATCAAGGGGAATTACCTGAGGTAATCAGGGCCAACTATTCGAGAGGAAAAAACATGAGCAGCGGATTTTTCGGCGACATCAAGAAGATCAAATATGAGGGGCCGGATTCGACCAATCCGCTGGCCTACCGGTTCTACAATCCCGACGAGGTGGCGGCCGGCAAGCGGCTGGAAGACCATCTGCGCTTTGCCGTCGCCTACTGGCATTCCTTCGCCTGGCCGGGCGGCGACCCGTTCGGCGGCCAGACCTTCGACCGGCCGTGGTTCCCCAAGGCCGGCGGTGTCGACACGATGGAACTGGCGAAACTGAAAGCAGACGTCGCCTTCGAGATGTTCTCGCTGCTTGGTGCGCCCTATTTCTGCTTCCACGACGCCGATGTGCGGCCGGAGGGCAAGGACTTTTCCGAGAGTGCGGCACGCCTCGACGAGATCGCCGACTACTTCGCGGGAAAGATGAAGCAGACCGGCGTCAAGCTTTTGTGGGGCACTGCCAACCTGTTCTCCAATCGCCGCTTCATGTCGGGCGCGGCCACCAATCCCGATCCGGATGTCTTTGCCTACGCGGCAGCGACGGTGAAAAGCTGTATCGATATCACCAAGCGGCTGAAGGGCGAGAACTATGTGCTGTGGGGCGGACGCGAGGGCTATGAGACGCTGCTCAACACCGACCTCGCACGCGAGCAGGAGCAGGCCGGCCGCTTCCTCAGCCTCGTCGTCGACTACAAGCACAAGATCGGTTTCAAAGGCACGATCCTGATCGAGCCGAAGCCGCAGGAGCCGACCAAGCACCAGTATGATTACGATGTCGCGACCGTCTACGGCTTCCTCAAGCGCTTCGGACTGGAGAAGGAGGTCAAGCTCAACATCGAGCAAGGCCACGCCATTCTGGCCGGCCATTCCTTCGAGCACGAGCTGGCGCTGGCCAATGCGCTCGGCGTCTTCGGCTCGATCGACATGAACCGCAACGACTATCAGTCGGGCTGGGACACCGACCAGTTCCCCAACAACGTGCCTGAAATGGCATTGGCCTACTACCAGGTCCTGCAGGCCGGCGGCTTCAAGACCGGCGGCACCAATTTCGACGCCAAGCTGCGCCGCCAGTCGCTTGATCCGCAGGATCTGCTGATCGGCCATATCGGCGGCATGGACTCTTGCGCACGCGGCCTCAAGGCCGCAGCCCGCATGGTCGAGGACAAGGCGCTGTCGGCACCGCTGGCCGAACGCTATGCCGGCTGGAACACGGCCGAGGGCAAGGCGATGCTGTCGGGCAAGCGCACGCTGGAAGAGATCGCCGAGCGCGTCGTCAAGAAGAAGATCGAGCCGCAACCAAGGTCGGGTCGCCAGGAACTGCTGGAAAACATCGTCAACCGGTACGTGTGAACCCCGATCTGGACCGACATCCGCCATCTCTGTCTGAAGCCGCGGCAAGCGCCTTCCGCTGGAGCAATTCCAGGAAAAGTGTGACGCGGTTTTCCGTCCGGAATTGCGTCAAAACAAAGAGTTAGAGGGTTCGCCGTTTCCGTGAGACGGTGAAATGCTCCAGTCAGCCCATTCGCGACGGGCAGCCGTGGATCGCATAGATCCTCGGCTGCCTGCTGTTCGAAAGCAGCTGTAGATCTCTCGTTGGCCTGACCTGCCCAGACACGGGAACAAACTTTGCGCAAAGCCGGGTGCGACGACACGGTTTTTGCCCTTTGACGCCCTTCAATGACCTCGCTCTTGCCTTCAAACTGCCGTCACGTATCTCGTATAAGACTGCTCGTGGCGGGAGAGGAAGAAGGAGGCGACCCGATATGCAGAACGAACGTGAAATCGACGCCCTGCTCTCACCGGGCGAGGCCGAATCGATCATCGACCGGCTGATGGCAATGCCGCATCCGAAGGATGGCACGCGCCGCTCGAACGAATGGGACCGCGCCGTTGCCAGCCGTTTCGAGACCCATCTTGCCAGGCAAATGCGCTCTCAGATCGACGGCGGCAGCGACCACCAGAATGCTGCCTGAACTTTCTGTGCATGTCGTTGTCCTTTTGGGCGACATGCACGTCAGCCCCGGCGCAGCCTAACCGGCGCTTCGCCGAAAGCCCTTGAAAACGCCCTCGAAAACGCCGCGGCGGACGAAAATCCGGTCCGCCCGGCAATATCGGCCATCGCCACCCTGGTGTCGACCACCAGCCGGCGCGCCGCACCCAGGCGCAGCCTGAGATAATAGGCGCCCGGCGTCTCGCCGATCGACTTGCGAAAGATGCTTTCCAAGGTTCGCGCCGTCACCCCGGCGCGTTTGGCCACCGCTTCTATGGTCAGCGGCTGATCGACATGCGATTCCATCAGCCGGATGGCTTGCGCCAGCCGCGGATCGTAGCCATCGAGCCGACCGAGCGAGACCAGCGGCTGTGCGTCGGTCGCGGCACGTGCCTGGTCGTAGATGAAGACGCTGGCGACATCGAGCGCCACGGCCATGCCGAGCCGCGTGCGAATGAGATGCAGCATCAGGTCGAAGGTCGGCGACGCGCCGCCCGACGTGAACACCGGCCCGTCGATGACGTAGCGGTCCGGGCGCACGTCGACGCCGGGGAACGCCGAGGAAAAGTCCTCCATGTCCTCCCAGTGCGTGGTGGCGCTGCGCCCTTCCAGCAGGCCGGCGCGCGCCACCAGCCACGTGCCGGCCTCGACACCGCCGCACGCGCGGGCCGAACGCGCCGCCCGCCGCAGGCTGGAAAGCAAGATCGACGTCGCATAGTTCTGGGTGCCGAAGCCGGCGACGACGACAAGAACGTCGGTTGGCTCACCCGCATCGAAACGGCCGCTAACCGCCACCGGCAGGCCGCAGGTGGTGACCGGAGCCTCGCCGGTCACCGAGACCAGCTGGAAATCGAACAAGGTCTCGCCGGAGATGCGGTTGGCGGCGCGCAAAGGATCGACCGCCGACGCGACACACATGATCGACGAGCCGGAAAACACCAGCAGCGTCACCTTGAGTGGCAGGCGCTCGGCACAAAAGATCGTTGGTTTTTCGCTTTTTATCATGTGTTCTTCGTAAAACGCAAAACAGTTTCCGGCAAGTCGGGCATTGTTGTGGTCTGTATCTATCGGAGGAGAGTTCCATGCCGCTTGCGATGAACCGTGAGGTTTTCATTACCTGTGCCGTGACGGGATCCGGCGGGTCGCAGGACCGCAGCCCGCATGTGCCGCGCTCGCCCAAGCAGATCGCCGATTCGGCCATCGATGCGGCCAAGGCCGGCGCTGCCATCGTCCACTGCCATGTGCGTGACCCTGAAACCGGCAAGCCGAGGCGCGACGTGCATCTCTACCGCGAAGTGACGGAGCGCATTCGCGAGGCCAATGTAGATGTGGTGCTGAACCTGACCGCCGGCATGGGCGGCGACATGGTGTTCGGCTCGCCGGAAGCACCGCTGCCGCTCAACGAAAAAGGAACAGACATGGGCAGCGCCACCAACCGCATGGAACATGTGCGCCAGTGCCTGCCGGAAATCTGCACGCTCGACTGCGGCACGATGAATTTCGCCGAGGCCGACTATGTCATGACCAACACGCCCGGCATGCTGCGCGCCATGGGCGGCATGATGACGGCGCTCGGCGTCAAGCCGGAGATCGAGGCGTTCGACACCGGCCATCTGTGGTTCGCCAAGCAGTTGGTCGAGGAAAAGGTGCTCAATCCGGATGCGCTGGTGCAGTTGTGCATGGGCGTGCCATGGGGCGCGCCCGACGACCTCAACACCTTCATGGCCATGGTCAACAACGTGCCGTCGACCTGGAACTGGTCGGCCTTCGCCATCGGCCGCAACCAGATGGCCTATGCCGCTGCCGCGGTGCTGGCCGGCGGCAATGTCCGTGTCGGCCTGGAAGACAATCTGTGGCTCGACAAGGGCGTGCTAGCGACCAACGCGCAGTTGGTCGAACGCGCCGCCAGCATCGTCACCAATCTGGGCGCCAGGATCATCGGCCCGGAGGAAGTCCGCAAGAAGCTCAACCTGACCAAGCGGGCGCCGATCGCGGCATAAATTATTCGCCGAGAGGGTCGATATGACTACCGTAAAATTCACGGCGATGAAGGATGGCGACCGGGACGACTATGAGTTCCTGACCGCGCATGAAATCGACTATGCGGCAAGGACCGGCGAGCGGCTGCTCGACGCGCTGGTTCAGCTCGACGCGGGTCTGTCGGGGTACAAGATCACCCGGCTCGGCCATTCGCTGCAGGCGGCGACCCGCGCCTGGCGCGACGGCGCCGATACCGACTGGATCGCGTGCGCGCTGCTGCACGATATCGGCGACATATACGCGCCCTACAATCACGACGAATATGCCGCTTCGATCCTGAAGCCTTTCGTACGCGAACAATGCACCTGGGTGGTGGAAAAGCACGGCGATTTCCAGCGGCTCTATTATGCCCATCATCTGGGCGGCAACCGCCATGCGCGCGACCGCTTCGCCGGCCACGCCTGTTTCGACTGTTGCGATGAGTTCTGCGAACGCTGGGACCAGTCGAGCTTCGACCCCGACTACGACACGCTGCCGATCGAATTCTTCCGGCCATTCGTGCTCGAAGTGTTTGCCCGCAAGGCGTATGACGCGTCCGTGATCCGCGCCGGCGAGCGCGTGCCTCTCATCGATCCCGCAACAGCCAAGACAAGAACCGGAGCTTCCGCATGAGCATCATCAACAAGGCGGCCGCCATCGGTGGCGGCGTCATCGGCGCCGGCTGGGTGGCGCGGCTGTTGCTCAACGGCATCGACGTGTCGATCTTCGATCCCGATCCCGAGGCATCGCGCAAGGTCGGCGAAGTGCTGAAGGGTGCGCGCCGCGCCTACAAGCATATGGTGCCCGGAGGATTGCCGAAAGAGGGCAAGCTGACCTTTGCCAAGACCATCGCCGACGCGGTTGCCGATGCCGATTTCATCCAGGAAAGCGTGCCCGAGCGGCTCGACCTCAAACACCGCGTGCTGGCCGAGATCGACGCCCATGCGCCGGCCAACGCCATTGTCGGCTCCTCCACCTCCGGCATCAAGCCGACCGACATGCAGGTGGCGATGAAGAAGCACCCGGAGCGGCTGGTCGTCGGGCATCCGTTCAACCCCGTTTACCTCTTGCCGCTTGTCGAGATCGTCGGCGGCGAACAGACATTCCCAGAGGCGATCGAGGTCGCCAAGGAAATGTATGCCTCGATCGGCATGAAGCCGGTGGTGATCCGCAAGGAGATAGAAGCCTTCGTCGGCGACCGCCTGCTCGAAGCGGCATGGCGCGAGGCGCTGTGGCTGATCAAGGACGGCATCTGCACTGTCGAAGAACTCGATGACATCATGCGCTATGGCTTCGGCCTGCGCTGGGCGCAGATGGGCATGTTCCAGGTCTATCGCGTCGCAGGGGGCGAGGCCGGTATGCGCCACTTCATGGCGCAGTTCGGGCCGTGCCTGAAATGGCCATGGACCAAGCTGATGGACGTGCCGGAGTTCAACGACGAACTGGTCGAGCTGATCGCCACGCAGTCGGACGACCAGGCGCATGGGCAGTCGATCCGCGAGCTTGAAAAGATCCGCGACGACAACCTGGTCGCCATCATGGATGCGCTGTCGAAGCAGAACAAAGGCAAGGGCTGGGGTGCCGGTGCCCTGCACAAGGACTATACCAGGCAGCTGGCCAAGCTGGCAGCGAAGAAGCCGACAGCCTCCAAGGCGGCCGAGAAGGCCAAGGCGTTGAAGCCAGTGAAGAAAGCCGAGAAGCCAAAGAAAAAGAAGAAGGGCTGAGAGCATGGATTTCGGGCTGTCGGAGGAACAGAGGCTCATCGTCGAGACGACGAAGGCGTTCGTCGAGAACGAGCTTTACCCGCATGAGCGCGAGGTCGAGCGCACCGGCGTGCTGCGCCGCGAGCTGATCGAGCAAATCAAGGCCAAGGCGATCGAGGCCGGGCTCTACGCCGCCAACATGCCGGCCGATGTCGGCGGCGCGGGCCTGGATACGGTGACCTGGCTGCTTTACGAAAAGGAACTCGGCCGCGCCAATTATGCGCTGCACTGGACCTGCGTGGCGCGGCCCTCCAATATCCTCCTGGCCGGTACGCCTGAGCAGCGCGAGAAGTATCTGTTCCCCTGCATCCGCGGCGAGAAATGGGACTGCCTGGCGATGACCGAGCCGGGCGCCGGCTCCGACCTGCGCGGTATGAAGGCGACGGCCGTGCAGGATGGCGACGACTGGGTGCTCAACGGCACCAAGCATTTTATCTCCCACGCCGACCTCGCCGACTTTGCCATCGTGTTCATGGCTTCCGGCGAAGAGGATTCGCCGCGCGGCAAGCGCAAGAAGATTACCGCTTTTTTTGTCGATAAGGGCACCAAAGGCTTCACCGTTCGTGACGGCTACCGCAACGTCTCGCATCGCGGCTACACCAACGCCATCCTCGAATTCGATGATTGCCGCTTGCCGGCTTCCCAGGTTCTGGGCGAGGTGCACAAGGGCTTCGACGTCGCCAATTCCTGGCTCGGCGCCACCCGGCTGCAGGTCGGCGCCACCTGTCTCGGCCGTGCCGAGCGGGCCCTCGGCCATGCGGTGGAATATGCCGCGCAGCGCCAGCAGTTCGGCCAGCAGATCGGCAAGTTCCAGGGCGTGTCGTTCAAGCTTGCCGACATGGCGACCGAACTGAAGGCCGCCGACCTGATGGTGTTTGAAGCCGGCTGGAAGTACGATCAGGGCACCGTCACCGACCAGGACATGGCCATGGCCAAGCTGAAGGCCACCGAAATGCTCGCCTTTGTTGCCGATGAAGCGATCCAGATCCATGGCGGCATGGGGCTGATGGACGATTTGCCGCTGGAGCGCATCTGGCGCGACGCCCGCGTCGAGCGAATTTGGGAGGGCACTTCGGAGATTCAGCGACATATTATTTCGCGGGCGCTGCTGCGTCCGTTCGGGGCTTAGAGCATGATCCCCCAAGGCCGGAGCTAGGGCTTGGGAGAACATGATGCTCAAACGAAAAGATGACCATGCATAAACTCGAACGTCTTTTGCGCCCCAAATCGATTGCCGTCTTCGGGGGCGCGCAGGCCGCAACCGTCGTGGCGCAATCGATCAAGATGGGTTTTGCCGGCGAGATCTGGCCGGTGCATCCGAGCAAGGAAGAGGTCGCCGGCCGCAAGGCCTATCGCTCCGTCGCCGATCTTCCCGGCGCGCCGGACGCCGCCTTTGTCGGCGTTAACCGGCACTTGACCATCGAGGTCGTCAAGGCGCTGGCCGAGCGCGGCGCCGGCGGCGCCGTCTGCTTTGCCGCCGGCTTCCTCGAGACCGAGGCCTATGACGATGACGGCGAGCGGCTGCAGGCCGAACTGGTTGCCGCGGCGGACCAGATGCCGATCATCGGCCCGAATTGCTACGGCCTGATCAACTATGCCGACGGTGCGTTGCTATGGCCCGACCAGCATGGCGGCATCCGACTTGCCGAGGGCGGCAAGGGTGTCGCCATCATCACCCAGTCGTCGAACATCGCCATCAACATGACGATGCAGAAGCGCGGCCTCCCGATCGCCTTCCTGATGACCGCCGGCAACCAGGCGCAGACCGGCCTGTCCGAAATGGCGCTCGGCCTGATCGAGGACGAGCGGGTCACCTCGCTTGGCCTGCATATCGAGGCCTTCGATTCCGTAGCCGGCTTCGAACGGCTGGCGGCACGGGCACGGGAGCTGAAAAAACCGATCATCGCCATGAAGGTCGGCCGATCCGAACAGGCGCGGCAGGCGACCGTCTCGCACACTGCCTCGCTGGCCGGCTCGGACGCGGCTTCGGGCGCCTTTCTGAGGCGACTCGGCATCGCGCGCGTCGATTCCATCCCCGCCTTCATCGAGGCATTGAAGCTGCTGCACATCACCGGACCTTTGCCCGGCTATAGGCTGTCCTCAATGAGCTGCTCCGGCGGCGAGGCTTCGGTCATGGCCGACAGCGCCGAGGGCCGCTGGGTCAATTTCCCGGTGCTCAGCGACATCCACCGTGCCCATGTCAAATCGACGCTTGGGCCTCTGGTCGCGGTGGCCAATCCTTTGGACTATCACACCTTCATCTGGAACAACGAGCCGGCGATGACCGCCACCTTCACCGCCATGGTGTCGGGCGGCTTCGACCTCAATATGCTGGTGCTCGACTTCCCGCGCCCCGACCGCTGCTCGGACACCGACTGGTGGGCGACGCTGCGTGCCTTCGAATCTGCGCTTAAGACCAACAAGGCGCAGGGTGCCATCGTCTCCTCGCTGCCGGAGAACCTGCCGGAGGAATACACTGCCGGCCTTATGGCGCGTGGCATGGTGCCGTTGTTCGGCATTTCAGAAGCCATGGACGCCGCCCAGGCGGCAGCCTTCATCGGCTGGGCGTGGCACGAACCGCAGGCGCAGCCGATCGACACCTCCGCCTCCGGCGCGCCTGTCGGCGAACACGTCACGCCCGACGAGGCCGAGGCGAAATCCCGCCTTATCACGGCCGGCCTGCCGGTGCCGAAAGGCGAGCGCGCCGCCAATGCGGTCGAGGCGGTGATCTCGTCGATGGCGCTCGGCTTCCCGGTGGCGCTGAAGGCGCTGGGCGTCACCCACAAATCCGAGGTCGGCGCGGTGCAGCTCAATCTCAAAGACGCCGAGTCCGTCAGCACCGCGGCGCATGACCTCTTGCCGCTCGGCACCGGGCTCTATGTCGAACGCATGGTGCGCGACGGTGTCGCCGAACTGATCGTCGGCTTCACCCGCGACCCAATGTTCGGCGCGGTGATGACGCTGGGCACCGGCGGCGTGCTGGTCGAGCTGCTGCGCGACAGCGTCACGCTGATGCTGCCGGCGACCCGCGATGACATCGAGGCGGCGTTGCGCGGCCTGAGACTCTATCCGCTGCTCGAGGGCTATCGCGGCCGGCCGAAGGCCGATGTTCAGGCTGCCATCGACGCCATCTCGGGCATTGCCGCCTTCGTGCAGGAGAATGCCGGCGAGATCGAGGAACTCGACATCAACCCGCTGATCGTCTGCACGGAGGGTAAGGGCGCCTGGATCGCCGATGCGCTGCTGGTGCTGGGAGACAAGAAGAATGTCTGATGTCATTTCGACCCGCCGCGAGGGGACCATCCTGGAGGTCACGCTCGACCGGCCCAAGGCCAACGCCATCGACCTGAAGACCTCGCGGCTGATGGGCGAAACCTTCAAGGCATTCCGCGACGATCCCAATTTGCGCGTCGCCATCGTCAAGACCGCCGGCGACAAGTTCTTCTGCGCCGGCTGGGATTTGAAGGCGGCCGCCGGCGGCGACGCGGTCGACGGCGATTACGGCGTCGGCGGTTTCGCCGGCCTGCAGGAACTGCGCGACCTCAACAAGCCGGTCATCGCCTGCGTCAACGGCATGGCGGTAGGTGGCGGCTTTGAACTGGCGCTGTCCTGCGACCTCATATACGCCTCCGACCATTCCTCCTTCGCGCTGCCCGAAATCCGCGCCGGCACGCTGGCCGACGCGGCAACGATCAAGCTGCCGAAGCGCATTCCCTACCACGTCGCCATGGACCTTCTGCTCACTGGCCGCTGGATGGATGTCGCGGAAGCGCATCGCTGGGGCCTGGTCAACGAGGTGCTGCCCAAGGAAAAGCTCGAGGACCGCGTCTGGGAGATCGCCCGGCTGCTCGCCGGCGGTCCGCCGCTGGTCTTCGCTGCGATCAAGGAAACGGCGCGCGTGGCCGAGGCGCTGACCTTCCAGGACGCGATGAACAAGGTGACCCGCCGGCAGTTGCCGACGGTCGATGCGCTTTATGGCTCCGAGGACAATATGGAAGGCTTTCGTGCTTTCGCTGAAAAGCGTGAGCCTGTGTGGAAGGGGAAGTAATGGTTTTGCCGAGATGACGGCGCTTACCCCCCTCTGTCCTGCCGGACATCTCCCCCTCATGGGCAGGGGAATCGCACATGAGTACAAAGGGACTCTTGTGTGGTGTGCGGAAATCGATTCTGAAAGGACCTCTGGATGATCGGAGGTCAGCATGGTGTTTCTGGATGTATTCGGCGAGGTTCCGGACCCTCGAGACTTGACCGCACAGCACCCGTTGCCGGAGATTTTGTTCGTAGCGCTTGCGGCGGTCCTTTGCGGTGCGACACATTGCACGGAAATGGAGCTGTTTGCCAGGAATCGGCTCGACCTGTTGCGGCAGTTCATCCCGCTCGAGCGTGGCGCGCCCAGCCACGACACCTTCAGCCGGGTGCTGGCGGCCCTCGATCCTGTCG